>DURQ01000021.1 GCA_012840725.1 Bacillota bacterium | reverse complement strand
GGGTACTCCATTGCGGTCATAGATGCCGCCCCGCATTCCCTCGATGGGGATGCGCTGCAGCCGCTGCTCAAGGGCCTTAGCCTGGTAGAACTCGTTCTGCCAAAGCTGCAGGTAGGCCAGGCGCGCAGTGAGCAGACCCGCCGCGGCTATGAACACGGCAAGCAGAAGCAGCACCCGCCTCTGCACCACAGCTGTGGAAACACTTCCTGTCCTCATCTGCCCATCCCCGTGAAAAGCAAACGCAGGCGGTTAAAAATGCGCCGGAGCCAGGTGGCCAGACCCGTACTCTGGCGGGCCACCAGATCTAGGCGCACCGTAACCCCGTCAGCTCGCCGCACAACCAGCTCCCCCACCTTCTCCCCGGCATCGATGGGCGCCCTTAACTTTGGCAGCAGTTCCACCTCCGTTGTGTACTCCAGGTCGGCTTCGTCCCGCACCACTACAGAAAACTCCCGACCCAATACGGCATCGAGCTGGTGTTGCACTCCGTCGGGAACAATGAGCTTAGCCTGTACTTCTTCGGTGGAAATGAGCGTGCGCAGGTTACCGAAAGCCCACTCCACGAGCTGCTCATTCTCCGCGTTTCTGATCTCGCGGGTGCGGGCCCCCAGGACAATGGCGATCAGCCTGCGGCCGTGGCGCACGCAGGAAGTGATCAGGGTATGGCCTGCGGGCGTGGTGGCTCCGGTTTTGCCGCCCTCAACGCCGGGCAAATCGAGAAGAGGATGGGAGTTGCTGATCCTGCGGTTCTGACTTTTCAAAAAGTAGTCCGGCGCGGCCAGGATCTTGCGCAGCAGCTCATGCTCGAGCGCGGCTGCCAGCAGCCGGCACTGGTCGTAGGCGGTGGAATAGTTGTTGCTGGACATGGACAAGAGACCTGTGCAGTCCACGTAATGGGTGTCGTTTAGTCCAAGTTCCTGGGCTTTCGCGTTCATCAGCTTGGCAAACTCGGCCTCAGAACCGGCCACGTGTTCCGCCAGAGCGACCGCCGCATCGTTTGCCGATTGGAGGGCCGAGGCGTAGAGCAGCTCTTCTACGGTCAGGCGCTGGCCCGCACGGATGTTGATCTGGGTACCCTCCCGGCTTTCTGCCCTAGCACTCACGGTGACCTCGTCGTCCAAAGCGATTTTCCCCGCTTCCACCAGCTCCACGGCGATGAGCAGCGTCATCACCTTGGTGATGCTGGCGATAGAGCGGCGCTGATGGGCGTTTCTCTCCAGGATCAGGTAACCGTAGTCGCCATCGTAGACCGCGTAGGCGATGGAGCTCAATTCCCGCGGCGGAGGTATGTTTTCTGCAGCTAGGGGCGCCCAGCAGATCAGAACAGCTATCACGGTCAAGACCAGTGCCTGAAACCGCCGCATGTGCTTCCCCCTTCCCGCTTCTTTTGAATAAATACGCGGCACCGGGAGTAATTAGTACATATACTAGGGTGGTGCGGAAGGAGGAAGACCGTGGATACCAAGCTCTTGCGGGAAAAGCCGGCCCTCTTTGACAGCTACGTCGCCGCGCACCCCCGCGGTGATGTGCTGCAGACCACGGCTTGGGGCAGGGTCAAGGAGACTACTGGTTGGCAGTTCCATCCCCTGGCGCTGATGGATGGAGGAGTACTCCGTGCGTCGGCACTGATCCTCACCAAGCGCCTTCCCTGCATCCCCGCGCTGCTGGCCTACTCGCCGAGAGGCCCCCTCTATTCTTCCCCCGAGGCCCTGGTCGACCTGCTCAGGGTAGGAGCCGCTTACCTCAAGGCCCAAGGCGCCTTGGTCTGGAAAATGGACCCTGCGGTACCTGAAGCCGACTCTTCGTGGCTCGACGCGGCGCGCAGCCTGCGGCTCAGACAGGTGGAGACCGGCCTGGACTTCGAGAGCGTGCAACCCCGTCATGTGATGGTCCTTGACATCAGCCGTTCCCTCGATGCTGTGCTCGATAACATGAAGCACAAGACCCGCTACAATATCCGCTACGCCCAGCGCAAGGGCGTTGTGGTACAGCAGGTGAACGAAAAGAGCAGGCTCGGTGTGTTCTACACCCTCCTGCAAGAAACTGCCAAACGGGACCGCTTCACCGCCCGCAGCTACGAATACTTCGAGGCCATTTGGGATCACCTGGTCGAACGCGGCCTGGCCAAGGTCTTTCTAGCTTACCATGAAGGTATACCCCTCGCTGGAGCGATCTGTTTCCGCCTTGGCAGCAGAGCTTGGTACGTTTACGGCGCTTCCAGCAGCGAAAAACGCAACCTGCAGGCCTCTCACCTCCTGCAGTGGGAGATGATCAGATGGGCCAAGGGGACGGGCTGCACCATTTATGACTTCCGGGGAGTATCGGGTGATCTGCGTCCTGAAAACCCCCTCTACGGTCTGTACCGCTTCAAGGAGGGTTTTGGCGCGAAACTGGAAACCTATGCCGGAGAGTTCGACCTCCCCATCTGGCGAGGAGGGTATGCCCTGTGGCTTGGGGGATTGGCGGTGCACAACTGGATCCGCAGATCGAAGAAGGCGAACCGCTGAGTTTCTCTGCCTGGGTGGAAGTTGACCTTTCGGCCCTGGAACACAACCTGCGCCTGCTCCAAAGCCGCAGCCAGGCACCCATCCTTCCCATCCTCAAAGGAGATGCCTATGGGCACGGCGCCCCAGTGGTTGCATCCTTCCTGCACAGCAGGGGCTGCTCTGCCGTCGGTGTGAGTACCGTCGAGGAGGCCCTGGACATCCTTTCCTGGACCAAGGTAGGCATCATGCTTCTAACCCCTCCCCTGCCCAGCCAGTTCCCGGCAGTTGTCAGGCACGGTCTGACTCCCGCAGTGACCTGTCCCGAACAGGTGCCTTCCCTGAACCATCTCGCAAGGCTCAAGCAGAAAACCATCCCGGTGCAGATCAAGGTGGACACGGGCCTCGGCCGCCTAGGGGTCGCCCCGCAAGGCTTCAAAGATTTGGCGGAGCAGATCAGAAAAGCCTCCCATCTTCATCTGGGAGGCGTTTTCACTCACTTCGCCGCTGCGGCCTGCGACCGCCGCTTCACCCGACAGCAGCTCGCATGCCTGCTCAGCCTTACTGAGCAGTTGGACCACGGCTCGGACGGGAAGGACGTTGCGTGGCATGCCGCCAACAGCGCCGCATTTCTCACCATGCCAGAGAGCCATCTGGATTTGGTGCGCCTCGGAACTCTGCTCTACGGCCAGTCTCCCCTGCCCCTGAGCCAGGAGTGGACTCTCCGGGAGACCTGGCGGTGCAGAGCCCGCATCATCGACACGCGCTGGCTTCCTGCGGGCCACAGCGTGGGTTACGCCCGCGCCCATCGAACATGCAGGGCCACGCGTATCGGAGTGATCCCAATCGGCTACGCTCAGGGCTTGGAGCTCGAGCCGCAGGCGGCACCTTGGCGGCAGATCAAACAGGCCGCCTTCCGCGCTCTGTTCGCTAAAGAGCCTGTGCACCACGGCCGCCTGGCCCTGCCTATCCTCGGCCGGATCAGCATGGGCTTGAGCTGCCTGGACCTCACGGGCAGCGACCTGCAGATCGGTGATACAGTCAGCGTGCAGATGCGGCGCACCGCAGTGAGCCGGCAGGTACCCCGACTCTACTTCCTCCGGGGCAGGCTTCAGTGCATCTTCTGGAACAGCCGGGTGCTCGATCCCCGCGGCCGGTGCATCAGTCTAGAAGGTCTTTTCTCAGCAGGATCTCCTCGTCGGTATGGCTTTCGGCCTGCAGCACATAGCCGTTCTGATCGATGATGCTGGACTGCCCTTCAAATTCCACATCCCAGAGCCTTCCGACCAACATCGGGTTGATGGCCAGCTCAAACTCCTTCTTCACCACTACCGCGTCAAAACAGCCGCGGCGCCAATCCTCCTGCTGCCAGTCGTCCCAAGGACGGCTGTTGGCGGAAGGCTGGATCAAGATGTTGGCTCCCAATCCCCGCAGCCTATCCCGCACATCCTGTCTGAAGGCATCAAGGCAGACGGCCACTCCAAGAGCCCCAAAGGGACTGCGCACGACACTGACATAGTTTAGGGGCGCCGGCTCCAGATCCAATCCCGCCCTCTGCTCCATCTCCACCAAGTTGACCTTGTGCTGGCGGTAGATCACGTGACCCATGGGAGTGATCACCGGCGCGGTGTTGAACACCCTGTCGGTCTGCCCCCAGCGGAGGGCGGCCGATCCAGCCACGATCCAGGCCTCAAACCGGCGGGCAGCCTCCACGAAGGGGGACAGGTAAATGCGCTCTAGTTCCTGAGAACGGGCGAGAAAAAGCGCACGCACTGGAGACACCTTGTGTGCGAGCATCTGGCGGAGCACACCTGCTGCGTTGTTCAGGAGTGCTGCGGTGCTGGCTTGGGCAAAGGTCTGCTTGGCCCAGAGGCGCTCGGGTGCGTTGGCGAGCAGGCAGAAGGTGCCTATGTGTTCAGGAAAAACCACCAACAAGCGGCCCTCGCCGGCCTCCTGGCGAATGCGCTCCACGATTCCCAAGATCTTGGCCGCAAAGCGCTGCTCCGTTCTATAGTCATCGGGGTTCAACTTCATCTGCACGCAGGCAATCATATTCCTTCACCTCACCTTAATGTTTCGCTTTCCAGGTGCTTTCTCCTTGCTCAGGGCTCGAAAGGCTTCCCTGCCGCTGGTTTGACACCTCGCCCGTTTGCCGGTAAGATCGAAGGTGAAGGAGGAACGCCTGTGAGTACTGTCACTCAAAAGCAAGTGCTGAGGAGGTTAGCCCGCATCCAAGGCCAGATCCAGGGGCTCCAGAGGATGGTTGCTGAGGATGCTCCCTGCAGC
This sequence comes from Bacillota bacterium, assembly GCA_012840725.1. Taxonomy (GTDB): domain Bacteria; phylum Bacillota; class Limnochordia; order Darwinibacteriales; family Darwinibacteriaceae; genus DTU010. The sequence continues at coordinate 725 of DURQ01000021.1, read as the reverse complement.
GAGATCCTCACGCAAGTCGCCGCCGCCCGGGCCGCACTGTCGGGAGTAGCCATCTTGATCTTTGAAGGATACTCTCAAACCTGCATCGAGCGGGCCCTTAACCAAGAGGAAGGCTGCGCCGAAGCCCTGGAAGACATGCTGCGTTCGCTCAGCCGGCTTATCAAGTGAAGGCCCTTAGGGCAGCAACTGCAGGGGATCAATGGTCTGGTCCCCTATTTTGATCCGGAAATCCAGGTGAGGTCCAGTCGTCAGGCCGGTACGGCCCACCAACGCAATGGTCTGGCCCTTCTTCACTGTATCGCCAACGCGCACGAGCAGCTTGGAGTTGTGTCCGTACCACGTGGTCACCCCACCGTGGTCCAGTACCACACCCAAACCGTAGTTACCCATGTTCCCAGCCCTAATCACCCGGCCGGCCTCCGCAGCCTTGACCGGTGTTCCTTCAGGGACCGCGATATCGATCCCGCCGTGAAAGTGCCGTGTATTGAGGATAGGGTGGGTGCGGTAACCGTAGCTTGAGCTGATCCGCCCCTTCACCGGCCACTGAAGAGAGAGTCCTGTACCGGCAGACGCGCTGGCTGGTACTGCTCTGGTGGGGATTAAGAGTACTTGGCCCGTCAGCAGCCGATCGGGGTTGGACAGGCCGTTGTAGCGGGAGATCGCTGCCACCGTTGTATTGTACTGGCGGGCTATGCCGGTCAGGTTATCCCCCCGCTGTACTGTGT
>DURQ01000103.1 GCA_012840725.1 Bacillota bacterium | reverse complement strand
TTGATGCCGATAAACAGTTCGTCTGCGATTTCCTGATTGGTCTTGCCCTGTGCGATCAGGGTCAAGACTTCGAGCTCTCGCTCGGTCAAGTCGTGGTGGGGCAGGCGTTCGCTGCTTTCCCGGAACCTGCCAACCATCTTGGCAGCCACTTTGGGTTCGATCACCGCTTCCTTCTTCACCGCCCGCCTGATCGCGTCCACGATTTCCTCTGCCCGGGCGGTTTTCAACAGATAACTTAGGGCTCCAGCTTCCAGAGCTGGGAATATGAGGCTCTCGTCTATGTAGCTGGTGAGGATGATGACCTGGGTTGAGGGCAGTTCGGTTTTGATCTGCTTGGTGGCCTCAACTCCGGTTCCCTCTTCCATGATCAGATCCATAAGAACCACGTCTGGCTTCAGTTTTCTGGCCTGCTCCACGGCTGATCTGCCTGAGGCGGCCTCTCCCACAACCTCAAGGTCTTCCTCCGTATCCAGATAGGCGCAGATCCCGCGCCTCACCATCTCGTGGTCATCAACAACCAAGACTCTGATCTTCTCCATGCTCATCTCTCCTTAGCTTCGCCTTCCTGTGAGAGGGGAACCCTTATCTCCAGCCGTGTGCCCTGGCCCGGTGCCGAGAGCCACTGTGCCGTTCCTCCCATCAGCGTGCAGCGCTCTTTGATGGAGCGAATACCCAGTGAGGACTGGGGGATGCGGTCCATGAGAAAGCCCTTGCCGTTGTCTTCGATGACCAAGGTGGCTCGGGGCGGATCCTCTGAGACTTTGAGGGAAATGCGCACACGGTCTGCCTGGGCATGCCGCAGCACGTTGGACAGGCCTTCCTGTGCAACGCGGAATAGCTGATTCTCAATGTTGCGCGGCAGGCTCACCGAGTCGAGGTCCACTTCGCACTTGATAGTCTGCCGGCTTTCCAGCTCCCCAGCCAAGGAGGCTAAGGCCTGAGAGAGGTTCTCATCCTGCAGAGTCAGCGGTCTGAGCTGAAGGAGGAGGGCGCGCATTTCAGCCTGGGCACGGGTAGCTGCCTGAGATATTTCCGCAATCAAACCTGCAGTTTTTTCTGGGTTTTTCTCGGCAAGGCGGGAAGCGGTGGCGGCCATCATGGAAATGGCGAAGAGCTGCTGGCTGACAGCATCGTGGAGATCCCGGGCTAACCGCTGGCGCTCTTCAGAGATCGCGGTTACCCTTGTTTCCTGGATGAGCTGCTCGTTTTCCTGCGCCAGTTTCTGCAGTGCTCCGACCTGCTCTTCCAGGCGGCTGGCCATTTCGTTGAAGGCTTGGATGATGCCATCGAACTCCGAACTGCCGGTATACTGCAGGCGGTAATTGAGATGGCCGTAGGCCAGATTCTTGGCACCAAGAGTAATCTCCTCAAACCGGCTCCGGATCTCCCTGCTCGAGTAGAAGCCGCCGAGGATTGCGCTGACAGCCGAGACAACCAAGGCGATCCCCAACACTGCCAGGATGGTTTCCGGGCGGCGAGGCAGGGAGATCAGCTCTGGAAAGGCGAAGTGCAGCAAGAGCAGGCAGCTCAAGACCGCTGCGATGCTGCTGGCAAAATGGAAAAACGTGCGTTTCAGGCGAAAGAACCACATACGGTCACCGCCTCAGCGAATCTGCCGGATGCTTATTTCCCCTATCTTCCAGTGGGCCGTGATATTCACCTTTTTCACCGCTTGGTCATAGTCTGGACTCTGATGGGTGATCTGCCGGCCGCTGCCCGACTCAGACAGATCGAGAACCGAGACTTCTCCCAAGCCGACGCTGCACTCAGCCTTAAACGGCAGCCCCGGGGGGAGATAGATGCTGGCTTCGCCGATGTATCCAGAGATATCGATGAGCACTTCGCGCTCAGGGATGATCGCGTTTGTCAGATCGAGGTTCACATCGCCAATAGCCTGATGAAGGCTCAAATCCTCAAGAACCCAGCTGCCCGGTCCGCGGGTGAACTCTCCCAAAATGGCCCTGCGGAACTCCACCCGGTGGCCGGTCCCCTCAGGCCCGATGAAGATTTTGACGCTTTTCTGTTTGCCGCGCCGATCAGGAATCAGGAAAGCAACTCCGAGGAGGATGAGCACCAGCGGCCAGACCAAACCCCAGGGGATAGAAGGCACCCGGATGCCGAGTTTGGGCAGGAGCAGGTACACACCCAGGGTAGCCACAACGAGCCACCAGGCAATCTCCCAGGAATCCTGGGATCCTTTACGTTCTCTGCTGATCCGGACCAACTGGCTGATGCTGAACCAGATCAGCACACCTGGCCAGATCAGAACCCAAGGAGTGAAACCGATAATTCCTAGATTGTGCAGCAGAAATCCAACGCCGAAGGCGATAAGGAAAATGGCCAGCGAAAACGAAGACATCGTGCTTCCTCCTTCAGGAATAGGGGCATGCGCCCAAGGTTATTTATTGGCTCTGATCGACAGAACTCCTCCATGACAGCTTCATTCTAGCATGCTTCGAAAAGCGGGGTAACAGCCCGAGGTATGTCTGTTGATCAGACTTGAGACGGAGGGTAGAAAGGTCGTCGGAGACACGCTTTGGGCGAGGCCGTGAACAGAATAGGGGCATGTGCTGTACTGGAGCGAACGGAGACATCATCCCTTACAGGGCATGGACAATAAGGAAAGAATCGGGCGCAAAAAAGATGGAGGTAGGGGCTTGTTTTTACCTGAGATCGGTGCTATATTATTA
>DURQ01000102.1 GCA_012840725.1 Bacillota bacterium | reverse complement strand
GCGTTCCTCGGTAGCTCAATGGCAGAGCATTCGGCTGTTAACCGAAGGGTTGCTGGTTCGAGTCCAGCCCGAGGAGCCATCATGAAAGCGACTAGGTCAAACCTAGTCGCTTTCTCCGGTATGGGGACCTGTGCTCCGTGCAGCGGGCTTAGCGAGCGCCGGGTTCTTCAGGGATGATGATCCAAGCCAGGATGTAGGCCAGGAGGCCGGTGCCATAGGCGAAAACCAGCACCGCCCAAATCAGGCGGACAAGAGTGGGGTCGATGTTGAAGTACTCGGCGATACCACCGCAGACCCCGCCGATCTTCCTGTCTCTGGATCGGTATATCCGTTTGCTCATCTGCTGCCCTCCCTCTCAAAGATTTCTGGGTTGACGAGATTGCTGGGGCGGCTGCCCTGCAGGACAGCCAGGACTCCGCTGACGACCAAGTCGACCATGCGCTGGCGCGTCTCGGTTGCGGCACTGCCGATGTGGGGTGCCAAAACGACATTGGGCAGCCGGGCCAGTTCTGGATGCAGGGCTGGTTCCTGCTCGAACACATCCAGTCCGGCTCCGAAAATCCGCCCTTCTTTGAGGGCCGCGACAAGGGCCGCCTCATCTACCACCGGACCCCGTGAAGTGTTGATCAAGATCGCAGTGGGCTTCATGAGCCGGAGCTCAGCGGCACCGATCAAGTGTCTCGTATCTGGGGTGAGAGGGCAGTGTAGAGAGATGAAGTCCGCCTCTTGGAGCACGGTCGCTAGATCAGCATATGTAAGGTGGAGTTCTTGTTCCACCGCCTTCGGGAGACGGCGGCGGTTGTAGTACAGAATGCGCATGCCGAATCCTGCTGCCCTGCGGGCAACGGCCTGTCCGATGCGGCCGGCCCCGACAACGCCCAGGGTCTTGCCGTAGACCTCAACGCCTAGGAGCAGCTCGGGGCTCCAGCCTGTGAACCGGCCGGAGCGCACAAAACCGTCCGCTTCCACCACGCGCCGGGCAGCAGCCAACAGAAGTGCCCATGCCAGATCGGCAGTGGCCTCGCTGAGCACATCGGGCGTGTTCAAGACGGCGACGCCCCGCCGGGTGGCGGCAGCTATGTCGATGTTGTTGAAGCCAACGGCGTAGTTGGCGATGGCCTTAAGCTTACTTCCGGCGGCGATCACATCTGCATCAACGGGATCGGCGAGCATGGTGATCACGGCATCCTGCTGGGGGATGACCTGGAGGAGTTCTTCCTTAGTTATGTTGCGGTCCGCTGGGAAGATGGACACCTCGCAGAACTCGCGCAGGCGGTCTAATCCTGGTCCTGGGAGTTTTCTGGTCACAAAGACGCTGTACATAGCCTTCCTCCTTCCAGGGTATTATTCTTGCTGCGGTGTTCAGATCCTTTTCAGTCTGCAAAGAGTTCAACGCGGCCGGCAGGGTTTCTGCCAGAAGTCGTTGAACTAACCTCCTGAGCCGAGGGAGGGAGTTCAGGTGGCTGCTGTCATTGCCCTAGCCAATCAAAAGGGAGGAGTGGGGAAGACCACTTCGACCTACAATCTGGGTGTGGCCTTGGCCGACGTTGAGCAGAAAGTGCTGCTCCTGGACCTCGATCCCCAAGGCAGTCTGACCTATTACTCTGGCTTTGAGCCGGAGGAACTGGGTAAGACTATCTACCACTGTCTGGTGCGCAACACTCGGCCCCAGGATATTCTGCTGAGGAACGACTACGGCGTGGACGTGCTTCCCGCTAACATCGACCTTTCCCTGGCCGAGTTCCAGTTGGTGAATGCCCCAGCGAGGGAGCGGCGCATCACTCGCATCGTCAACGAGGTCAGAGACCAGTACGATTTCGTCCTGATCGACTGCCAGCCTTCCCTTGGCCTGCTCACCATCAATGCTTTGGCAGCGGCCGATGAGGTGATCATCCCGGTATCCTGCGAGTTCTTGAGTATTAGGGGTACACGCGCCCTCTTAAAGCTTATCGCCAAGGTAAAGGGCTCCCTGAACAGCAAACTGCAGGTTGCGGGGATACTGCCCACAATCTTTGACAGCCGTACCCGGCACGGTAGGGAAGTCCTCGCCAGGCTGGCAGAGGAGTTTCCACAGATCCACCTCTTCCCACAAGCGGTGCCCCGGAGCATTCGCTTTGCCGAGTCGGCCGCGAGTCAGCAGCCGATTTATGAATCCAAGTTCCAGGTGCCTGGGGCCGAGGCTTACCGAGAACTGGCGCGGGAACTGGTAAGGAAGAAATAGTTGAAATATTGGAGGAGTAGTTGATGAACACAGTCCGCGTGCGTTTTGCACCGAGCCCAACCGGTTATCTCCATGTAGGGGGAGCTAGAACCGCCTTGTTCAACTGGCTGTTTGCCAGGCAGCATGGAGGGGTTTTCGTCCTGCGCATAGAGGATACGGATCTTGCGAGGTCGACGGAGGAATCCACCCAGGCGATCTTGGATTCTCTGCAGTATCTCGGCCTGGACTGGGATGAGGGGCCGAAAAAGGGCGGCAGCTTTGGCCCGTACTTCCAGAGCGAGCGCCTGGAGCTGTACAAGAAGTACGCCAACCAGCTGATGGAGATGGGCAGAGCGTACAAGTGCTACTGCACCCCTGAAGAGCTGGATAAGAAGAGGGAAGAGCAGATCAAGCGGGGCGAGGGCACCCACTACGACAGGCACTGCCTCCATCTCAGCGAGGAAGAGAAGGCCCGTCTGGAAGAAGAAGGGCGCATCCCCGTGATCCGTTTCAAGTCGCTTGATGAAGGCGTGACAGAAGTGGACGATCTTATCAGGGGCTTGGTGCGTTTTGATAACGTCGCCCAGGTGGACGATTTTGTGATCATGAAGTCCGATGGCATGCCCACCTACAACTTCGCCGTTGTCATCGATGATGCTCTGATGCAGATCTCCCATGTGATCCGCGGCGAGGACCACCTTTCGAATACTCCCAAGCAGATCCAGATCTATCAGGCTCTGGGCTTCCCGGTGCCCAAGTTTGCCCATATCCCCATGATCCTGGGACCTGACCGTGCTCTGCTCAGCAAGCGTCACGGAGCCACTTCTGTGATGCAGTTTAAGGAAAACGGCTATTTATCGCCAGCGATGGTCAACTACCTTGCTCTGCTCGGTTGGAGCTACGATGACTCCCAGACCATTTTCCCCATCCCCGAACTGGTGGAGAAGTTCAGCTTGGACAAGGTATCCAAGAATCCGGCGGTCTTTGACATCCAGAAGCTGGATTGGATGAACGGCGTCTACATCCGCGAGCTGTCCTTGGATGACCTGTTCACTGAGGTCAAGCCCTTCTGGCAGAAAGCAGGCTTCATCCCCGAAGAGGTCAGTTCAGAACTCAAGGACTACTGCCTGCGCATCCTCAAGGAGCTGCAGCCCAGGATGAAACTCCTCTCGGAGTCCGTTGAAGCGGCCCGTTATTTCTTCACAGACGATTTCGCGTACAAACCGGAAGCGGTGGCCAAGGTCTTCAGCAAGCCCCAGACGGAAGAGATCCTGCGCTATGCGGCCGACGCAGTGGCCGGAGCTCCAGAGCTGGATGAGGAGCATCTGAAACCGGTGTTCCAGGCAGGACTGGAGAAGTTCGGAGTGAAGATGGGCGATCTGATGCAGCCGCTGAGAGTCGCTGTCACCGGCACCAATGTGAGTCCGGGCTTGTACGAAGTGCTGGCTCTCCTCGGCCGGGACCGGGTTCTGAAGCGGATCGATCGCACCCTGAACATGCTCAAGGAAAGGAGTTGACGGCATGCAGGCTCAGCTGCGTTGGAATGGTAAGATGGGTTTTGTGGGTATTTCCGGCACGAATCACGCTGTGGTGATGGATGTTCGCAAGGAGAACGGCGGCGACGGGGCGGCGCCGACCCCCATGGAGTACGTGCTCATGGCATTGGGGGGCTGCTCTGGTGTGGACGTAGCCGAGATCCTCAGGAAGAAACGCTTAAAGGTCAATGATTTCCAGATCCTCCTCGAGGGAGAGCGCGCCGAGGAGCATCCGCGAGTGCTGACCAAGGTTCAGCTGACCTACGTGTTTGAGGGTGAGGGGCTGACGCTCAAGCCCCTGGAAGACGCAGTCCGCCTTTCCCTGGAAAAATACTGCTCCGTTGCGGGCATGGTGGGCAGGACCGCGGACATTCAGTGGAAGGTCGAGATCAAGGAGTAGGGTCATGAAGATCTACACCAAGCAGGGCGATTCAGGGCGAACCTCGCTCGGAACGGGAAGAACTGTGCCCAAGGGCGATTTGAGAGTGGAGGCCTATGGCACGGTAGACGAACTTTCGAGCTTTGTCGGCTTAGCCCTTACTGCCCTGGAAGACCGGGACCTGATCGATATCCTGGTGTGGGTGCAAGAGAAGCTGCATGCTGTGGGAGCGATCCTGGCGTTCCCGGGCAGGAGCGATCCGGGTTTAGGTGAAGTTAGCGAAGGCGATGTGGGCCGGCTGGAAGCTGCCATCGACGCGGCGGGCGAAGAGCTGCCGGCCCTTACCGGCTTTATCCTGCCTGGGGGTTGTCAAGCAGCAGCTTTCCTTCACTGTGCGCGCAGCGTTGCTCGACGTGCCGAACGGGCCGTGAGCCGCCTCGATTGGGTGGAGTACCCTTTGGGCGGGTCGATCCTACCATTTCTTAACAGGCTGAGCGACTTCTTGTTCTGCGCTGCCCGTTTGGTTAACCACAGGAGGGGCTGCGGCGACCGGCTGGCGCCCAGCAGGAGGATTTAGCCAGGCAAATGGCAGGAAAATGTGCAAGAAGGCCCTTGTCAATTTCCTGACCCTGTGGTATATTCAATAACAGAGCGCTGGGGGATCGTCTAACGGCAGGACGGAGGACTCTGACTCCTCTAGTCTAGGTTCGAATCCTAGTCCCCCAGCCATTTATACGCCATCGATGAGACCGCGATCCGCGGTCCTTTTTTTGTGTCTGCAGGACATCTCCGCCCGGCAGCGAACTGAAGACTTGGGTTCGGCTTGGATCGCAGCACCATAGGGCTGGTATGGTTGGGGAACACTAGGTGTTGATCTCAGGCAGTACCCCAGATGTTTCGTTTGGCTGAACCCCATCCTGGAGGTGGGGCTTTTTTGGGGCTTGTGAGGACTTGCTCATATACGGCTGCCGTCTTGGCCGCCATTTCACGGCTGGAGAGGTGCGTCACGGCATAGTTCCTGCCCCAGTTCTGAAGCTTCTTCAAGCGGTGCTGGCGGTTCAGCAGAGCATGGAGATCGTATTTCAGATCCGCAAGCTCAAAGCGGCCCAGATTGCCGCTGAAATCGAAGTCGTCCAGCTTAACCAAGCGGGGGGAGATCACTCCGTCGTAGGCCTGCTGCATGAGGAGAACGGCATTGCCGCAGCTCAAGGCTTCGCGGGCTGTCCGCCCGCAGGCTGCCACTATGCCCGAACGCTGCAGATGTGGAACCAGATTTGTCTGCCAGGGGATGTGGATGGTACCAGGGATCTGGGGGTTCCAGTTAGAAATGATCCGCAGAGGGGTGCCGATCAAAAGGGCGTTGGCCTCTGCCAGGTAGCGGAGCGGCGCGAGACGTTTCTTTTCCAAGCGCCCTACATAGAGCAGCGAGCGGCGCGGGCCGGCCTTGCCTTCGGGAGGAGCAAACACGTCCGTATCAATACCGTTGGGTATTATGTGGGTCTTGTGGCTGTACTCGGCCAGCTGGGCGGCTACTCTTGGCCCGATGGCGATGATTGCCCTTGCCGCTTCCAGAAACCTGCGGAAACGAGCTTGGTTGAAGCCGAGGCCATGGCAGGTGACAAGGTAGGGTATGTTCAGGCGGTAGGAGAGCGCTTGGGCTTGATGAAAGAGTGTGGAGCTTTGAGCATGGATCAGGTCCACGCCGCTTAGGCAGTTCCCGTTCAGCCCATGGGAGAAGGAGATCCGGTTCCGCAGCAGGTATGGCAGGTACTCCGTCCAAAACAGGTTGGTGTGGATCGTTCCGAAGGCGATGTGGGGTTCGATTTTGAGTTTCTGGAGCTGTCTGGCTAATTCCAAAACATGGGTAGTCTGACCGCTTAGGAAGAAATCTGACAACAGCAGGACCTTCAAGCCCAATCCCCCCAAGTTCCGCTTCTTCATAATCTATGCGGTAGCTGGGAAAGGGTACTATACTGAGCGTGAGGGGTGCTGGCATGGGTTTGAGCATTCGAGTCTTGGTCCATCTCTTCGGTGGTTTGGGCATCTTCTTTTTGGGGCTGCAGCTGATGTCGGACGGCCTGCAGAAGGCGGCCGGTGAGCGGATGAGGCGCATACTTGAGATGTTCACCTCTAAGCCTCTCAAAGCCGTACTCACGGGAGCGGGAGTGACCGCAGTCCTGCAGTCCAGTTCCACAGTGACCGTCATGGTAGTAGGTTTTGTCAACTCCGGCCTCATGGACCTTTCTCAAGCTCTCGGCACGATCATGGGGGCTAATATCGGTACCACAGTTACGGCGCAGATTGTCTCCTTTGACATCTACGCCCTGGCTTCTCCGCTGATCGGCATAGGTGCTCTCCTGTATTATTTCACCAAAAAGAAGCTGCCCCGCTACGCCGGCAAGAGTGCTTTGGGTTTCGGGCTTCTGCTGCTCGGGCTGTCCACCATGAGCAGCGCAGTAGATCCCTTGAAGGGGTACCAGCCTTTTCTCGATCTCCTCGTGTTGTTCGGCCGGCAGCCTCTGCTTGGAATCCTCGCGGGTGCGCTGTTTACCGCGATCATCCAGAGCTCAAGTGCCACCACGGGTTTGATCATCGCCCTGGCCTGGCAGGGAGTGGTCGATGTGCCCGCCGGGTTGGCGATTGCCGTGGGCGCCAACATCGGTACGTGCGTCACAGCTCTCCTGGCCTCTTTGACCGCCGGCACAGCGGCGCGCCGGGCTGCCATCGGCCATCTGCTCTTCAACGTCTTCGGTACCCTGCTGTTCATCGTCTTCCGCAGTCCCTTTACAGATGTGGTGCAGCTGACGAGCGCAGTAACGGCCAGGCAGCTGGCCAATGCTCACACCTTGTTCAACGTTGGGACCACGTTGATGCTCTTTCCGTTCCTCGCCCTGTTTGAAAAGCTTGTCACGCGCATCGTACCAGGCGAGGATGAAGTAATTGAGATGAAGCCTCAGTTTCTCGATGAGCACATGATTGGCACCCCGGGTGCCCTGTTCGCCGCTCAAAGGGAAGTACTGCGCATGGCCAATTATGCCCGCGACATGGTGGAGCAGGCGGTCAACGCTTTCCGGGACGGCGATGTCTCCCGTCTGGGCCATATTCAGCAGCGGGAAGAAGTTGTCAACATCCTGGAGAAGGCGATCACAGCCTACCTAGCGAAAGCCAACCAGGAGTCCATGAACATGGAGCAGGCCAGACGGTTCGTTAACCTGATGCATGTGGTCAATGACGTGGAAAGGATCGGCGATCACGCAGTGAACATAAGCGAGCTGGCCGAAGCCCGTGCCGCTCAAGGCCTTGAGCTGAGTGATGCCGCCAGAGAAGACCTGGATAATATGTACGGCGAAGTTATGAAGATGTGCCGCGGCGCGATTGAGGCCTTGGCTCAAGATAACGCAGCGCAGGCAGCGTCCATAGTTGACCTGGATGATGTTGTGGATGACCTGGAGAAACGCTTCCGTGCAAACCACATTGAGCGCCTCAACCAAGGTGTGTGCCATCCAGACATCGGTGTTCTGTTCTTAGACACCCTGAGCAACCTGGAACGTGTGGCTGACCACGCCACCAATATCGCTGAGGCCGTGGCGGATATTGCCTTTGCCAAGTAGCGGTCATGGACGGGTTCGGGAGGGCGAATACTGTAAACGGCTCCAGAAAAAACGAGGGAGGACTCTTGGATGGGAGCATCCGATCAAACTAGGCTCTATGCAGCCATTGACAAAGAAACAGTGGACACTAGAGAAATACTGAAGAAGGTATGGGCTGCCCTGGAAGAAAAGGGGTATGAGCCCCTGGACCAGATAGTAGGCTACCTTGTATCTGGCGATCCTTCGTACATAACTGCTCACGGCGATGCCCGCAGGCTGATCCAGAACTTGGAGCGGACTGATCTGCTGGAAGAGATCGTGGCCGATTATTTCAAAAACCGAGAGTGAGGAGGGGGTCCTGTGTCGCGTTTGATCATTGAAGGTGGAAAACCCCTCCGCGGGTCGGTTGACATCAGCGGAGCCAAGAACAGCGCCCTGGCGATCGTCGTGGCGGCGGCCCTGGCCACGGAGGGTGAATCCGTTCTCGACAACATCCCTCAGGGTAGTGATGTGGCAACGATCTGCCAGATCCTAGAAGACCTGGGAGTCGAGATCTGGTACGATGAGGACCGCCGCCTGCACGTGCGGGGGCAGACCTTGAGGAAACATCAGGCGTCCTATGAGCTGGTGCGCAAGATGCGGGCCTCATTCTACAGCGCCGGTCTCCTGCTGGCCAGGTTGGGTAAGGCCGAGGTACCCCTGCCCGGTGGCTGCGCCATCGGCTCGCGCCCGGTAGACTTTCACATCAAAGGCTTTTCCCAACTAGGTGCGGACGTGGTTATCGAGCACGGCTACATGAAGGCGGAAACCACCAGGCTCAAAGGAGCGCACATTTACATCAACAGAGCAAGTGTGGGCACGACCATTAACCTGATGATCGCGGCGTCCTTGGCCGAGGGGACCACCGTGCTCGAAAACGCGGCCAAGGAACCAGAGGTGGTGGATCTCGCCATTTTCCTCAACGGCATGGGCGCCAAAGTACGGGGGGCAGGCACTGACAGCATCCGCATCGACGGTGTTGACCAGCTGCGGGGCATCGAGTACTCGATCATCCCCGATCGGATTGAGGCAGGTACCTTCATGCTGGCGGCGGCGATCACGGGCGGCGATGTGGTCCTGCGGAATGTCGTGGCGGAACACCTTCGGGTGCCCATTGTGAAGATGGAAGAAGCGGGAGTTACCGTGACCCGTAGCGGCACAGAACTGCGTGTGGTGGCACCGGAACGCCTGAGGTCAGTGGATGTGGAGACGCTGCCCTACCCGGGCTTTCCGACCGACCTGCAGCAGCCGTTTGTGGCCGCCATGTGCCTGGCAGATGGAACCAGCGTGGTTCGGGAAACCATCTTCGACCGCTTCCGCTATGTGGATGAACTGCGCAGGATGGGGGCAGACATCAAGACGGAGCAGAACACGGCTATTGTGCGTGGAGTTCCGCAGCTGACCGGTGCGCCAGTGGAAATCACGGATCTGCGGGCTGGAGCTGCTCTGGCGATAGCTGCCTTAGCAGCCCAAGGACGGACCGAGCTCTACGGAGTAGAAATCATCGACCGAGGCTATGAACTCTTTGAAGCGAAGCTGCGCTCCTTGGGAGCTAACATCTACCGAGAGCAGCTGACCTCTCCCAAAGAACTTGTCACAAGATAACTCTGACACCGAGGGCCGCAAGGCCCTTTTTTCACCTCCCCATTACAGGACTTTCCCGGCATGAACAGAAAACCTGAACACAGATGGGGGTGAGTCAGTTGGCTGTACAGCTGTACACGCACAGCGATTATTCCCTGCTCGAATCTGCATTGACCGTTTCAGATCTTGTGCAGCACGGAGCACGGCTGGGCTTCGGCGCGCTCGCCCTCACCGATCGCCACTGTACGGGCGGACACTGGGAATTCGCGCGCTGCTGCGAGGCTGCGGGGCTCAAACCGATCTTCGGCCTCGAGCTGGATGTCCCTCTCAGGCTTGGCCTGCCGCCAGGGCAGGTGGTTCTGCTGGCCATAGACGAAGCAGGATACGGCAATCTCCTGCGCCTGGCTTCCATGGAACCTCCCGTTCGCCGCGAGGCCGTTCTGGCCAGCACCGAGGGGCTGGCCCTCTTGGAGGGCGGGACCACAGGCGCCATCTCTGCCCTGGTGGCAGCCGGCCAGATTGCCGAAGCCCAGGCGCTCAACAGCTCATATCTTGAGGCGTTCGGTGACCGCTATTTCCTCCGGCAGGAAGCGGGGCAGGCCGCAGATCTGCGGAGTATCTTCCCAGAGGCTCGCTTTGTCCTCTGCCAAGACGTGCGCTATGCCGATCCCGCTGCGACGGAAACCCTGACCATCCTGGCCGCTGTCAAGGGAACCGATCCCCGCATCCCGCCCCTCCCCATGTTGAGCTGGGAAGAACTCTGCAGACAGACGGGGGCTTCTCCGGAAGATATCGCCAACACTTTGGAACTCGCTGATCGCTGCCGGGTGCAGCTGCCGCGCTTTGCCGGCCTTTCCTCCGGGGCGGTGGGGGAAGATCTGGAAAAGCTGGCGTGGCAGGGCGCCCGCCGGCGCTTTGGCGAGCCTTCGCCTGCGGTTGTGGCCCGGCTCGAGCAGGAGCTTTCGGTCATCACTGAGCTGGGGTTTGCCGACTACTTCCTGATCGTAGCCGACCTTGTGCGCTATGCCAAAACGGCAGGCATCCCGGTGGGGCCCGGCCGGGGCAGCGCTGCGGGCAGTTTAACCGCCTATGTACTTGGGATCACGGAAGTGAACCCGCTTGAATGGGGCCTGGTTTTTGAGCGCTTTCTCAACCGGGAACGCAAGAACAAACCCGATATCGACGTGGACTTCTGTTATGAAAGGCGGGGCGAGGTGCTCGCCCACGCGGTAGAGCGCTTCGGCCGCGACTTTGTGGCGCAGATCGGCACCTACGGAACCTTCGGATCAAAAGGCGCGGCCCAAGAGGTGCGGCGGGTACTGGGGAGAGATGATCCCCAGATCGCCGCGACCATCCAGGGGTTGAAGCGGCATCGCTCTACGCATGCTGCGGGGATCATCGTGAGCACAAGGCCCGTGCAGGAAGTGACCGCAGTGTACACAGACCGCGCGGTGCCCGTAACCCATCTGGACATGTACGGGCTGGAGGATCTGGGCGCTTTGAAGATCGATCTGCTGGGGCTGAGAACCCTCACTCTCCTGCGGAACATGGAAGCAGAAGTGCAGCGCAGGGTGGGGGACTTTTCCCTGGACAAAGTGCCACTTCGGGACGAGCAGACCCTGGCGCTTTTGGGTCGCGGCCAGACGCTCGGCATTTTTCAGCTAGAGAGCAGTCTGTTTAAGGATCTGCTCAGGAAGCTCAAGCCCCAGTCCTTCGACGATATCGTAGCCCTCCTGGCCCTTGGCCGCCCGGGACCCTTGAGCATGCTCGATGAGTTTGCCGCAAGGCGCCGGGATCCGGGCAGGATCACCTACATCCATCCGTCACTGGAGGAGATACTCGGCGAGACTTACGGCCTGATCCTCTATCAGGAACAGGTTATGACCATCGCACACCGCCTGGGAGGTCTTTCCCTTGGGGAGGCCGATCTGCTGCGCCGTGATCTGGCTGAGGACGATCCGAAGGCCTTGGAGTCGTGGGGAGAACGCTTCGTCCAGGGGGCGCTGGAGAAGGGGTTGAGCCGCCAGCTTGCCCAGGAGTTGTTCAAGAGCATAGCTCAATTCAGCGGCTATGCTTTCAACAAGGCCCATTCGGTGAGTTATGCGCTGCTCTCTTGGCGGGCGGCTTACCTCAAAGCCCATTTCCCCGAGGTGTTTTTTGCAGTTCTGCTGAACCATGGAGGCACGAGCAAAGAACATGCTGACCTCCTTTCTGAGGCCAAGGCCATGGGCGTGGAGATCCTGCCGCCAAGCGTACTCCATTCTGAGGTCAAGACTTCGCTGGCGGGAAAGGCTCTCCGCTTGGGGCTCACAGCCACCCGACAGCTGACGCCGCACAGCGCCCGGGAGATCGTTGACAGGCGGCAGCGCAGAGCCTGGGCCAGCTGGGACCAGTTCAAGCGGGATGCAAAGCTTGAGCGCAGCCAGCTGGAGACCCTGATCCATATGGGCGCCCTGGATGAACTAGGTGAGCGAAACCAACTCTTGGCCGAGCTGGGCATTCCCCCGCGCTCGGGGCTGGAACTCTTGAAAACCGAGAAGGAACTTCTGGGTGTGTACGCCAGCTCGCACCCCTGCACCCCCTTCCGGCCCCTGACAGACAGGCTCCGGGGCGAACTGGACGCGGCCGTGGGTGAGGTGCTGAGCGTAGAGGTTTCCAGCAGGCAGTGCCGCGGAGTGCTGGACACGCCCGAGGGACCCCTCCCGTTTGCGGGGCCGGCAGGCGTTCGCCGTCCTTGGCTGGACGTTGGTTCACGCACCGCGCTTTTCGGCAGGCAGACGCCTGAAGTGCTGGAAATGGAGTGGGCCCTGCCGCTTGGCCCGATCCTGTTGATAACTCCTCGGCCTGCCGACCTGGAGACCATCAAAGGCATTCTGCAGGAAAAAAGGGGCACCATGCCGGCCATACTCCTGCTGGGAGAGGCATACCATGTTCTGCCAGAGGATTTTTGGGTGAGTGAGGCGCATTGCGTCAGTGCCGCCCTGAAAGCTCAAGGAATCGTATTCACCTGGTTTGATCCCTGGAAAGAAGGTGTATAGTAGCAGGGAATCAGGGGCCGGTTGAGAAAGATTGCAGCGAGGAGGTGTTGGTTGTGAAGACAGGGGACACCTACATCATGATTCAGGCCCTTCAGGATGGCGTGACCGTGATCGGTCTTACGCGGGGGCCGAACACCAAGTTCCATCATACCGAAAAGCTCGACAAGGGCGAGATTCTGCTTGCCCAGTTTACAGAACACACATCTGCGATTAAAATAAGGGGGAAAGCAAAGGTTTTCACTGACTTCGGTGTTGCAGAGTCAGAGTAAGCAAAGGAGGGCCATAAGCGATGTGGAAAGTAGTGTACATCGCCCCCAATCGGCCCGTCGCTGAGATGCTGCAGGGGCTGCTTAGGGACGGCGGAATTCTTACCATGCTGCGTCCGATCGGTGCGCCGCATTTGGGGGATTCCGCAAGCGTTGAGATATTAGTTCCGGAATCTGAAGCAGAAGAGGCAAGTGAAATCATCGCCGCGTCCTTTGGCTAAGGCTGGAAATACTGTGCCAGCCCACGAGACCGACGGGCTCTGGGTGCGGTGCGATGGCTGCGGCAAGCTTGTGTTCAAGAGGGAACTGGAAAAGACCAGCTTCCTCTGTCCTGCCTGCGGGCATCACTTTCGGATGGGAGCGCCCCAGCGCCTAGCTCTCCTCGCCGATGAGGGCAGCTTCACACCCTTTCCGCCTCTCGTTTCAGCGAATCCCCTGGGTTTTCCAGGTTACGAGGAACGGATCCGGCAGGCGCAGGAGCAGACAGGTCTCGATGACGCCGCCCTTGTGGGCAGGGCCGCGATCGGCGGCAGCAGCTGCATCTTAGCGATCATCGACTTCTCCTTTATGGGAGGGAGCATGGGCTCCGTCGTTGGCGAACAGCTGGTGCGAGCCTTTGAGAAGGCTGCAGCCGAGCGCCTGCCGGTGGTAGCCGTTTCAGGCGGCGGTGGCGGCGCCCGCATGCAGGAGGGCATTTTCAGCCTGATGCAGATGGCCAAGACGGCCCAGGCGGTGGGCAGGCACAGCAGGGAGGGTCTGCTCTTTGTGTCCATCCTGACCCATCCCACCATGGGCGGAGTCTACGCCAGCTTTGCTTCACTTGGGGACATCATCCTGGCAGAACCTGGAGCCCTGATCGGCTTTGCCGGCCCGAGGATCGTGGAAGAAGCCACAAGGCAGAAGCTGCCCGAAGGTTTTCAGACGGCAGAGTATGCGCTGGAGCACGGGATGATCGATGCCATCGTGCCCCGGCCTCAGGTTGCCCAGTGCGTCGGGCGGCTCCTTCTCTGGCACAGGTAGGTGAGCCGCATGCAGCCCTTTGAGTGGGAGAAGCCCCTGCTGGAATTGGAAGAGCGGATCAGCGAACTCAAGCAGTTCTGTGCGCGTTCAAAACTGGATTTCAGTGAGGAAATAGCCAGTCTCGAACGCAGGGCTTCCACCCTGCGCCGGGAGATCTATGCCAGCCTGACGCCCTATCAGCGGGTGCTCATGGCCAGGCATCCCAAACGGCCTACCACACTGGATTACATACGGATGGTATTTGACGATTTCCTCGAGATGCACGGAGACCGGACCTTCGGTGATGATGCGGCCATCGTTGGCGGCATCGCTCTCTTCGAAGGGCAGCCGGTGACCGTTGTGGGTCCCCAGAAGGGGCGCGACACGAGGGAGAATATCGCCAGGAATTTCGGTTTGCCCCATCCAGAGGGTTACCGCAAGGCCCTGCGGCTGATGAGGCAGGCGGAGAAGTTCGGGCGTCCCGTGATCACGTTCATTGATCTGGTCGGTGCACATCCGGGAGTTGAGGCGGAAGAGCGTGGACAAGGCCTAGTCATCGCCGAGTGTATTGAGGCCATGTCCTTTCTGCGAACCCCGATCATCGCTGTAATCACGGGCGAAGGAGGCTCGGGGGGTGCCCTGGCCTTGGGCGTGGCGGACCGGATCTTGATGCTGGAAAACGCCTGGTATTCAGTGATTTCGCCCGAGATGTGCGCCTCCATCCTTTGGCGCGATTCGAGCCGGGCAGCGGAGGCGGCAGAGCTCCTCCGTTTGACGCCTACGGATCTGCTGAAGTACGGGATCATCGATGATGTGATCACTGAACCGCTGGGCGGAGCCCATCGCGACCAGGCCTTTACCGGAAGGCAGGTTAAGGCCTTTCTCCGGCGTTACTTGGCGGTATTGAAAAAGACCAAGGTGGAGCGTTTGGTTGAAGAGCGGCTGGCGCGTTTCCGCCGCATCGGCCAGTTCCACGAAGTGAAGCTGGCAGAAATCTAGACCGAAGAAAGCGGGATGTGCTGTGAACAGAAGAATTGGCATCTTGACCAGCGGCGGCGACGCCCCGGGTATGAACGCTGCCATCAGAACGGCAGTGCGCGCAGCGCTGCATTTCAACTTAGAACCTTGGGGTATCTTCCGCGGTTACCACGGACTGATCAACGGTGAGCTGCAGCCCATGACCAGCCGGGATGTCTCCGGCATCATCCAGCGCGGCGGTACGATTCTCAAGAGCGCCCGTTCTGACCTCTTCAAAACCCCCGAAGGGCGCGACCGGGCCGTGGACATGCTCCGCAAGCATAACATTGAGTCTCTCATCGTGATCGGCGGCGATGGCTCCTTCCGCGGTGCTCTGAGCCTGCAGGAGAAGGGGATCAACGTGCTGGGCATCCCCGGCACCATCGACAATGATATCCCCTGCACCGATTTTTCCATCGGCTTTGACACGGCAGTAAACACGGTGATGGACGCCGTGAACAAAATCCGGGACACGGCCAGCAGCCACGACCGGGCGTACTTGGTGGAGGTAATGGGCAGGCATTCCGGGTATATCGCCCTTTACTCTGGGCTCGCCTGCGGCGCCGATGTGATCCTCATCCCCGAGGTTCCTCTGGACCTCGATGAGGTGTGCAGTAAGCTGGCCACCGCCGTGGATGAGGGGAAGACCTTCAACATCATAGTTGTTGCCGAGGGCGTGCGGCCCGCTCAAGCCGATGGCAACGGAAGTCCGGCGATGCAGATCGGCCGTTACATCGAGTCAAAGACGAGCCTGGAGACCCGCATCACGATCTTGGGCCATATCCAGAGGGGTGGAGCTCCCACAGTGCGGGATCGGGTTCTTGCCAGTCGGCTGGCTTACTACGCCGTAGAGCTGGCGGCGCGGGGTGTGGGCGGCAAAATGGTGGGAGAGGTCGACCAGAAAGTTGCGGCCTTTGACCTGGCATACGCTTTAGCCCAGGAAAAGCAGCTGAACATGGACTATTACCGGTTGTACGAGGTCCTCTCGGCGATCTAAGGAGAAGGAGGATCGACTATGCGCAAGACCAAGATCGTCTGCACCATCGGCCCAGCCAGCGAGAGCCCCGAGATGATCCGGGCTCTGCTCAGGGCAGGCATGGATGTGGCGCGGCTGAACTTTTCCCATGGTACGCTGGACGAGCATCTCAACCGCATCAACAACCTGCGGGAAGCCGCTGCGGAACTGGGAGTTAACCTAGCCCTGCTCCTGGACATCCAGGGACCGAAGATCAGGGTGGGCCATCTGCCGGGCGGCCCCATTGAGCTGGTGCCTGGGCAGGAATACATACTCACTGTGGAGCCCTGCGAGGGCGATGAGCAGAGGATTCACGTCGATTACCCCCATCTGAACCGGGATCTGCGTCCTGGTTCAGTGATCTACATAGACGATGGACTGCTGGAGCTGAGAGTTGCCGAGATCAGGGGCCCTGAGGTTGTCTGCAGAGTGATCATCGGCGGACCGCTCAGCTCACGCAAGGGACTCTCCCTGCCCGGCGTGGATGTGGATCTGCCTCCGCTTACCAGAGAAGATGTTGAGCACATCCGCTTCGGAGTGCGGCATGGAGTCGACTTCATCGCAGCCTCCTTCGTGCGCCGCGCCGAGCATGTTGAGGCAGTGCGGAGTGTTATCAGGGAGGCGGGCGGCAGCCAGCAGGTGGTATCCAAGATAGAGAGCGATGAGGGGCTGCGGAACATCGATGAGATCATCAAGGCCTCTGACGCCATCATGGTGGCCAGGGGCGATCTCGGCGTCGAGATCGCTGTGGAAGAAATTCCCCACGCCCAAAAAATGCTCATCCGTAAATGCAATTTGGCGGGCATCCCGGTTATCACTGCCACCCAGATGCTCGATTCCATGATCCGCAATCCCACCCCCACCCGGGCCGAAGTTACTGACGTCGCCAACGCCATTTTGGAAGGCACCGACGCGGTGATGCTTTCCGGTGAGACAGCAGTGGGCAAGTACGCCGCTAGAGCTGTCCAGATCATGGACAGGATCGCCCGGCGTGTGGAGGAGGTCATGGACTACCCGGCCATCCTGAGGGAAAAAGCGGAAGAAGGAAGAACCGCCATCGACCAGGCCGTATCCCTCGCCGCCTGCCAGGTCAGCCAGGATCTAGATGTTGGGGTGATGATCTGCTCCACGTTTTCCGGCGCTACAGCGCGGTTTTTGTCGCAAAAGAGGCCCAAGGCGGTCATCTTTGCCACATCGCCGAACGAACACGTTGTCAGGCAGCTGGCCCTGTCCTGGGGCGTGTGCGCAGCCTACCTGCAGCGTCCTGCCGAGGTGGAAGCACTTGTGCACCAGTCTGTGGAGCTGGCCAAGAGCCGCGGCGTGGTGTCTTCCGGCGATATCGTCACAGTGATCACCGGATTGGCGGGGGGCAGCCCAGGCAGTACCAACATGCTGCGGGTTCTGCGCGTGGACTGAGGTGGACCCTTGAAAGCGGGAAAACTCCCAGGTGAACTGCTGGAGCGCATGGTCCTGTCGGCGATCCAGTTCAAACGGGAAGATGTTTTAGTGCACGCTGGCTTGGGGGAAGACTGCGCCGTGATTGACTTCGGCGAAGAAGTATGCCTGATCACCAGCGACCCTATCACGGGGGCGGTGGAAGGGTTGGGCGAGCTGGCGGTGCACGTGGCCTGCAACGATTTGGCGGCCAATGGGGGAACGCCTGTTGGTGTGCAGGTCGTCCTGCTTGTGCCGGAAGGCACAGAAGAAGGGTATATCCGCCGGGTAATGGAGGATATACATGCCACGGCCGCGAGATTAGGTGTAGAGGTGATCGGAGGCCATACCGAAGTCACCGACCGCGTGCGCGACTGCGTCGTCGCGATAACCGCCGTGGGAAGGGCTCCGAAAGCAAGGTATGTCACCTCCGGAGGAGCTCAGCCGGGTGACGATATTCTGCTGACGAAAGGCGCGGGCATCGAGGCCACCGCCATCTTGGTGCGCGACTTCGCACACCTTTTGCCGTTCTCGGTGGCTCCTGAGGAACTTGAGTTCTTCACCGGGCAGCTCTCCGTGGTGCCCGAGGGCCTCCTCGCCGCTGAGTTCGGAGTGCATGCCATGCATGATGTGACCGAAGGCGGCATCCTGGGCGCCGTGCGGGAGATCTGCCTGGCGGCGGGGGTAGGTGCGGAGATCTGGGAGGAACGGGTGTACGTTCCAGAGCTGACCCGGAGGATCTGCGCGCACCTTGGGCTGGATCCTCTCGCGCTCCTTTCCTCTGGCGCGCTCCTGATCGCCTCACCGCAGGGACAGGAGCTCAAGGCCAAACTGGAAGAAGCTCAAGTGAGCGCTTTCCTCATCGGCAGGATCACGCCGGGAAGTCATCCTGTTCTGATCCGCGCCAGCGGTGAACGTGTGAAGATTGCCAAGCATGTAGAAGACGAGTTGTGGAAGTTATTCGCCAGAATGGAAGAGGGGACCCATCATGGAAGCTAAAGCATTGTTTGAACCCAATCCTGGCAAACAGCTGGAGAGAAAAGTTGGCCAAGGGTTGTATCTCAGGATACCGGTCCGGACCAAGCTGATCACAGCCACCGATGACATCGCCGACGTGGCCCGGGAGTTTGTGGCGAGTCTGGTACAGCCCGGTGACATGGTTGTGGTAAGCGAGAAAGCAGTGGCGATCACGCAAGGCCGGTTCTACCACGTAGATGAGGTGAAACCCTCCTTTCTGGCGCGTCTTTTGGCTAGGTTTGTTCACTACACGCCCGCGGGAGCGAATCTCCGTGACCCGAAGGCCATGGAACTGACCCTACGGGAAGTAGGGCGGCTGAGAGCCTTGGTCGGGGCAATCATCGGCGGCATAGGCAAGCTTTTCGGCATCCGGGGACTGTTCTACCGCATCTGCGGCCCGAAGGCCAGGTCGGTTGATGGGGCCTGGGAAGGGACCATCCCGCCGTATCAGAAGTGCATCGTGCTTGCTCCAGAAAACCCTGAGGGAGTCGCAAAGCGCCTAAAGGAAGTGCTGGGCTGTGAGGCTGCGGTGATCGACGCCAACGACTTGGGCATAGATATTCTTGGCGTTTCCAGCAGCAGTGTCGATGTGGCCCTGCTCAAGGAAATCATGCGGGATAACCCCCTTGGACAGTCCCGCGAGCAGACACCATTCGGGATCGTCCGCCCATTTCAAGAGAAGCAGCTCAAAAAGAAGTACTCAGCAACCTGAACTTGACATAAAGGTCCTCCCCAAAGCCTGAGGGAGGATTTTTTGTTACCAGATATGTCGAAAGATTCCCCTTTTCCATCAAGAGTCTTTCATGAACCGAATCGAAATGCACACTGTCCGTTTTTTGGAGGTTTTTTCAAAATAACGCAGAAGTGGCAGGATAGGGAAGGGGAGGGGTACAGTGACCAAAAGACCAACACCGGCGCAGGAAGTGTTTATCAGCTGCCTGGAAAGGCACATACTGCTTCAGGCTTCCGTGGGGACGGGGAAGACCTTTGCCCTGGCCCACCGTGTCGCTCGAGCCGTTTCTTCAGGAATTCCACCGGAGCGCGTCCTCTGCGTCACCTTTACGAACCGTGCGGCCCGGGAGATGAGTGAGCGCATCGCGCTGTACTGCCCGGGCAGTGAGCGGGTGGTGACCAAGACCTTCCACGGACTCTGTGCGTGGATACTGCGTCTCGGAGCCAGAAAGGTTGGGCTTCCCCAAGACTTCGTGATCGTGGATGATGACGATGCTCAGGAGATCGTCCGGCAGCTGCGGTTGGCCCGTGGCGAAGAAGGCTCGCGCCAGGTATATCAGAAATTCCATGATCTGAAGCTCAAGGCGCGGGGGAGGGGGTTGGACGGGGACGTTCCGGAAGACCTGAAGAGGTATCAAGCAGAACTGCGCAGCATAGGGGGCCTGGACTTCGCGGATCTGATTGTGGAAACGAGCCGGGCGCTGGCGCCCGGGGGACCCCTCTGGGGGGACTGGCGGGACCGCTTTGCCCTAATTCAGGTTGACGAGATGCAGGATACCCATTTGGCTGAGTACGAGATCATCGCCAGGCTGGCATCCCATGCTCAGAGTCTGGTGCTGGTAGGAGATTTTGATCAGACCATCTACGAGTGGCGGGGTTCCACGCCAGATCAGGTGATTTCCCGCTTTCGCAAGGATTTCCCTGGGGTCGAGCGCATGACTTTTACAGAGAACCACCGCTCCACGAGAACGCTCCTTGAAGCGGCGAGAAGGGTGGTCACCTCTTTTGGGGGCACTCCCTCGGAGCCAGTCAGCAGCGCCGTTCAGGGTGAGCCGATCGTGATCCATGGGGCCAATGATGAAAGGGCTGAAGCCCTCTGGGTTGCCCAGACCATCCAGTCTCTGCACAGGGAGGGGATCCCCTACGACAAGATGGGGGTTCTCTGCCGTACCAATAACAGGGCCACGATCATTTCCGAAGGCCTGCAGGATCGGAGAGTGCCCCATCTCACTGTGGAGACCTACGAGTTCTTCCGCAGGCAGGAAGTGAAGGATGTTATGGCCTACTTGAGGTTCCTCCTGAACCCGGAAGACAGCGCAAGCCTGCGCCGCATGCTGCGCCGACCTGGGCGGGGCATCGGTGAAGCAACTCTGGAAGCCGTGGAAAGGATGCAATCCACCGGCCTGCGCCTAGCGGATCTGGCTTCCATGGATACCTTTGCCGTGGGTGATCCCTTCCTCAGGCTGATTGAGGCCTTTGACCATGATACAGTGGTGATCTTTGACTGCGAGACCACGGGGCTCAACCCGGCTGAGGACGAGATAGTTGAACTGGCTGCCTACAAGGTGCGCCAAGGCCAGCACGTGGATATTTTCCAGAAACTCCTCAGACCAGCAAAAAGTGTGGGCTTCAGCCAGCATATCCACGGTCTGTCTGATGAACTCCTCCAGGCGCAGGGTGAGGATCCCCGACGAGTACTTACCGAGTTTGCTGAGTTTGTCCAGGGTGCCCTCCTGGTGGGCCACAATGCCAGATTTGACCTGAACATGCTGCAGGGAGCTGCGGCGCGGTATGGGGTGAGGATGATCCCTGGGCATCTCTACGACACCCTGACCCTGGCCAGGCGGTTCATCGAAGTCCGCAGCTACCGTCTGGAGGATCTCGCCGCCCAGCTCCGCTTTGAGGAGATGCCGACCCACAGGGCGCAGGCTGACGTTGCGGCCACGTTCAGCCTCCTCAAGGTGCTGCTGCCTTTGGCGCGGAAGGAGCTCCAAGCGAGACAGGAGTTCATCAGAAGGGTGAGGCCTCAGTTCATGGAGTTCGCTTACCTGATTTCGGAATGGCGGGAGCTTCTTCCTCGGGTGAGACCGGCTCAGCTCATGGAAAAGGTGGTGCGAGAAAGCGGGTTGGCCGCATACTACACTAAAGAACCGCGCCGCATGGAGAACCTGCGGGAGCTGTACAGGACCGCATTGTCCCATGATGATCTGCGGCTGTCCCCCATGCAGGCTCTTGAGTCGTTCACTAATTTCGCTGCCCTAGCCCGGAACATCGACCGTTTGGATCTGGAGGGAAAGGTGGTCTGCATCACCGTGCATCAAGCCAAGGGCCTTGAGTTTGATGTGGTGCTCCTCGCTGGCCTGAGCGAGTGGGACTTTCCCAACTACGGAGCCGTGAAAGACGGAAGGGAGTTGGAGGAACGCCGGCTGTTCTATGTCGCGGTGACTCGGGCGAAGGAGCGACTCTTCGTGAGCTACTTTCGCCACAAAAGCGGAAAGCCGCGGAGCGAAAGCCCGTATCTGAGGTTCTTAAGGGCTCCGTCTCCATCAACGATGAGAGCCGGCGCCCCATGATACGGACGACAAAGATACCTACTTAATTCGTTGTTTTTCATACCAAACCATGGTAAAATGGGTTCGCGCGATAGTTCCAATTTCGCAGATAATTGGACGATATACCGCAGTTAATGGAGGGTGTTCATTGGAGAGAAGAAAGGTGCGCCTCACCATCAAGGCAACGCTGACCCTTGCCATCGGTCTCACTACTGCTCTGCTGATCCTGGGCGTTGGCATCTTTTCCTACTACAACACCGCCAGAGTAGTCGAGGACGCTGTCATCCGTGAAGCCCGGTTGGTCGCCGAGAAGAACGCAGAGGCCATCTCTGAATGGTTTAGGTTCATCGAAGAAGACATTTACCTTTTCTCGTTGGTTCCTGCCGTCAGGAATTTGGACGAAGCCAGGGCCGTCATGGCCGAGCTGATCAAGCAGAGGCCTGGATACGGAGGCATCCTCCTGGCGGATAAAAACGGCACGGCAACAACAGTCGAGGGGTTGACCATCAGCATCGCTTCCCGCGATTACTTTGAGGGTGCACTGGCTGGAAACAAGGTCGCTTATTCCCAGCCCATGGTAACCCAGGGAACCAACGTCGCGACAGTGATGTTAGCACGGCCAGTTATGAGCGAGGGAAGCACCGAGACGGTTGGGGTAGTTGCGTTCGCTGTTGCCTTGGAAGAGCTGCAGCAGCTGGCCGCCTCCATGACCCTTCAGGGGTACGGGTACGCGGATCTATTCCAAGAAGTAGCCCGGTTGAGGTTGACCGCTGCCGGGATGATCGCTGTGGCTCTCCTCGTGGGATTTGCTCTCGCCTACGGGCTTGCCGTTTCGCTGTCGAAGCCCATGGTTGAATTGACCAAGAGCGCCGAAAGACTCGGTGCTGGAGACCTCACGGCAGAAGTAACCGTGTGAAGCGGCGGGATGAGGTTGGAATGCTGGCCTCGGCCTTTGGAGGGATGGTTCAGAACCTCGCCCGGGTCGTTGAGGAGGTCAGAGATGCGGCCCAGAAGGTGTTTGCCACATCGAATGAGTTGTCAGCAGCTACGGCCGAGACTTCCGCTTCGATTGAACAGGTGGCGGCCAGCGCCAACAGCTTTTCACAGACCGTTTCATCCATGAACAGCCAGGTGGGGGAGGGAAGCTCGGCTTCAGGGAAGGGGTTCTGGTAGCGGAAGATCCTTACCGGCTCGGCATGCACTCGCGTGTAGCCGCGGCTCTTCAGGAGTGCGGTTTTTTCCGCTTCCCGATCGGTTATCCATACCTCCAGGATCCGCTGGCCGCCCCTCTTCAGCGAAAGTTCCTTTTCGGCCCAGGTGAGAAGTCCGGGAAGGAGCTCGGCATGGTCAGCATCTGTAACCAGGAAAGCTTGGCCCAGGTCCATCTCATAACAGGCGATGCCGACGATTTCGCCCCCTTCTTCCCACAGCCCAAAGCGGTGCGTGAGCTTGTGGTTGAACGCGGGGTGGGTGTGGGCATACTCAAAGAACTGCGGCAGGAGGTAGCTGTTCAGGGTTTCCAGTGAATAGATCTCAGTCAGGAACTCGTGGACCCTGGGGAAGTCCGCAAGAAGCCCATAACGCCTTTGAACGATATCCATAGAGCACCACCCTTGGGCAGAGGATTTCCAGCAACAAAAAAAGCCCAGCTGAATTGGGCTCGATAGTCAAATGGTGCCGAAGGAGGGAGTCGAACCCTCATGGGACGAAGCCCACACGATTTTGAGTCGTGCGTGTCTGCCAGTTCCACCACTTCGGCCTACTTGCACTTTTGACATAATAAATCGTACCACGAGCAGGCGATTTGTGCAACCACTTTTTCCGCGATGAGCCGCATCGACAGCAGATGTCAGCCTCGATCCAGCTGCTGCAGGCTCAGAAGCGGTGCGTCAGTCAGGGTGCGGGACTTGACCAACCCATATACGAGATTGTCTTCTTCGATCCCCTGTTCGTCAGAACGCCTGAAGGCAGCGGTTCAACTTACTTGTCATCCGCAATCCAGCTCTTCCTTCTTGGGGGGCTGTTCGACCCGCCGTCGTTAACTTGACTTCACCACGTTCCCTAAGGTAGAATCAAGGCAAGGACTCTTAATCATGATCATTATCATTTGGAGGAATCATCGTGAAGCCCAAAGGTTTTGTGCGACGCACCAGGCAGAGGGAGGTAATCCTGGAGGTCCTGCGGGGAACCAAGAGCCACCCTACGGCTGATTGGGTCTACCAAGAGGTGCGTAAAGCCATGCCCCACGTAAGTCTGGGGACGATCTACCGCAACCTGAAAACATTGAGCGAGCATGGTGAGATACAAGAGCTGGCTTTTGGCAGCACTCATTCCCGTTTCGATGCCAACAAGGAGATTCACTATCACTTTATCTGCGAGCAGTGCGGCTTCATCGAGGACCTCGACATGCCCGTCAAGGATGGGCTGGAAGACGAGGTAGCACGCCGCGGTTACAAAGTCTTTTCGCACCGTTTGGAGTTCTACGGACTATGCCCCGACTGCGCAAACGGCGAGTCCATGGACAAAGCGAATTAGGACTTTTGGTGTCCTGAGGGCCCGCCGGTTTTCGGTCGGGCACTCAGGTTTTTTTTGGCCCCACGTTGCCATTGAGTACCACATGTAGTATAATGTACATGCACTATTTACCATGTATTGTAGGAAGGAAGATGCCGGTGCAACTCTCAGACAACGCCAGAATCGTACTTGAGCGCCGCTATTTAGCAAAGCAGGGCACTGAAGTTGTGGAAACACCAGAAGACATGCTGCGCAGGGTGGCGAAGAATATCGCCCAGGTGGAGAGCGATCCCATCTGGGAAGAGCATTTTTTCGCGATCATGGACAATTCTGAGTTCCTGCCGAACAGCCCCACCCTGATGAACGCGGGGAGAGAACTACAGCAGCTCTCCGCTTGTTTTGTCCTGCCCATCGAAGACTCCATGGAGGGTATCTTCGAAACGCTGAAGAACACTGCCCTGATCCAGAAATCCGGCGGCGGCACCGGCTTTAGTTTTTCGCGCCTGCGTCCAAGTTTCGATGTGGTCAGCTCGACGGGGGGAGTGGCGAGCGGGCCCGTGTCTTTTATGCGCTGCTACAATGCGGCGACCGACGCGATCAAGCAGGGAGGAACCCGGCGGGGCGCCAACATGGGCATCCTGCGCGTCGATCACCCGGATATCCTGAACTTCATCCAGTGCAAGGCTGATCCCAAGGAGATCACCAACTTCAACATCTCCGTGGCCATCACCGAAGAGTTCATGGAGGCAGTACTCGCGGACAAGACCTACCAGCTGATCAACCCGCGCACCAAGGAGCCCACAGGCGAGCTGCCCGCGAGGGAAGTGTTTGAACTCATCGTGGAAATGGCCTGGAAGAACGGGGAGCCGGGGATCATCTTCCTGGACCGTATAAACCGCTTCAACCCAACTCCCCATGTGGGGGAGATCGAGGCCACCAATCCCTGCGGTGAACAGCCCCTCCTGCCTAACGAGAGCTGCAACCTGGGTTCGATCAACCTGGCCAAGATGGCCAAGCGCAAGGGAGACGGCTGGGTGATCGATTGGAAGCGCCTGGGAGAGGTGGTTGAGACCTCCGTTCGCTTCCTGGATAACGTGATCGACATGAACCGCTACCCACTCCCGGAGATCCAGAGAATGACATTCGCCAACCGTAAGATCGGCCTCGGGGTCATGGGTTTTGCCGATCTCCTCATCCGCTTGGGCGTCCCCTACAACAGTGAGGAAGGCGTGGAACTGGGACGCAAAATCATGAAGTTCATCCAGACAACCGGCCATGAAGCCTCCGCGAAACTGGCCGAAGAGCGGGGTTCTTTCCCGAATTACGCGGGAAGCATCTGGGAAAAGACGGGCCGGCCCATGCGCAATGCCACGGTAACGACGATTGCCCCAACCGGAACCATCTCCATCATCGCAGGCTGTTCGAGCGGCATCGAACCCCTGTTTGCTCTGGCCTTTACCCGCAACGTGCTGGATAACGATCGCCTCATCGAGGTCAACCCGCAGTTTGAAGCCATCCTGCGGGAGCGGGGTCTGTATTCACCGGAGCTTGTTGCCGAGGTGGCCAAGACGGGCAGCGTGCGGCATCTGGAAGACTTCCCCGAAGATCTGAAGAGGGTACTGGTCACTGCCTACGACGTCACCCCAGAATGGCATATCCGGATGCAGGCCGCCTTCCAGGAGTACACCGATAACGCGGTGAGCAAGACGGTGAACTTCCCGAAGGAGGCGACAAAGGAGGACATCCGCACGGTATATGAGCTCGCCTACAAGCTCGGCTGCAAGGGCGTCACTGTATACCGGGCAGGTTCCCGTGAAGGGGAAGTCCTCACGGTGGGGCACAACAAGGAAGAACAGGTTAAAGAGCCAGCTGCCCGCCCAGCACCGCGCAAGCGGCCTAAGGTGACCAGGGGAGAGACGGTGCGCATCAAGACCGGCTGCGGCACCCTTTATGTAACGATCAACTCCGATGAGCAGGGAATCTGCGAAGTCTTCACCACCATCGGCAAGGCCGGCGGCTGCGCCGGGGCGTTCTCAGAGGCAACAGCTCGGCTGGCTTCGCTGGCCCTGCGCTCCGGTGTGGAGCCCAACCAGGTGGTCAGGCAGCTTAAGGGCATCCGCTGCCCGCACCCCATCTGGCAGGAAGGCCAGCAGGTGCTCTCCTGTCCCGATGCCATCGCCCAGGTCTTGGATGAGTACATCAAGAACCACGGGGTGAACGGCATCAAGGGCAGTCAGATGAACGGGGCACCGAAGGCCGCACAGAAAGTCAACGGAGCCAAAGGGGACAATGGCGATACGGCGTTCCCGGGTCAGGCCTGCCCCGAGTGCGGCGGAGCCATGGCCATGGAGAGCGGCTGCGCCACCTGCTTGGAGTGCGGTTTCAGCCGCTGCAGTTAAGACAAGCTGGAAAAGGAAAAGAGAAATCTCCTCCTCGCACCTCGCTTGAGGGAAGAGGAGGAGATTTTCATACCTGGGCTTAGTTTCAGTTCTCCAAGATGTTCTGCAGCCACTCGGAGCTCAACAAACGCTGTGCCAGCTCGACCTGGGCGTACTCCAGCATCTTGGACCAGTTCTGGTCCAGGGCGGCGCTGATCAGTTCGGGAGCCACATCCAGATACTCAGCGGTTTCTGCGGTGAGTCTTTCCCGAACCATGAGCTGGAGGCTGCTCCAGTCCTGGTTGATGGCCGCTTCCGCTTCCCAAGGCGCTGCACCTCGTTCAACGAGCTCCTGGTAGACCTGGTAGCGCACTTCTTCTCCGAGCTGCTCCCAGTCTCCAGTGATCAGCGCGTTGATCTGGGCCGGCGTGAGCATGTCCGCCACCACTTGAGCGGCCTTGTTCAGGCCCTGCAGCACGGTCTTTACTGCTCCGCCTTCGTCCATGCGGATAAGAAGCGCCTGCTGGTCCCTGGCCAGGACCATCACCTGCTGGCCGGCGCTGAGCTTCTCGCCTCTGCTCACCGGGTCCTTCAACAGGCTGGCCGGGGAGACGAACAGGGTTTCAGCGAGGACATTGAGGACCACGGCCTCTTCCTGTTCCGCTGGTTTAAGGGCAATCTGCCTGCCATCGCTCAGCACTTCTTCCACGACGCCGCTGATTTCCCGCAGTCTAAGTGCTTGATCGAGGATGTAAGCGGCTTCCGCCCTGGTGATCAGGCGGTATGGTTCAAAGCGCCCCACCATGTGGGTGGGGAGCAGCGCCAGGCGCTGAAGGAGTTCCACACCCAAGAAACCCGGGTAATCCACGTTCAGGTCCGAGAAGGACGGGTAGAAACCCTGGGGCACCTCGCTGTGATCGCCAAGGCCCAGGATGTTCCCTAAGAGGGCGGCGAACTCACCCCGGGTGATCCCCTCTGGATGGGCGACGAGCAGCTGGTTGAGCCAATCGGCCCGGGCTGCGCTTTCTTCATCGGAGAGGGAGAAAGCGGCGGCCAGAAGCTGGCGGGCTTCAGCGTGGGTTAGGCTCGCCGAAGGCGAGAACTCTTCCTGCCAGAGCTCGGCAAAGAGGCCCTTTTCCTCAAGGTTTTTGATGGCGCTTTCCGCCCAGATGCCGTCGATGTCGCTGAAGGCAGCGTAAACAGTCCCGCTGGCAAGGATCAGGAACATGAAAAGTGCGATGAAAGAAGTAAGTCTCACAGGTCGCATGCGCATACCCCTTTTCTTGTTCAACTGTGAGTGATCTTATACCCCCTGATTCGTCCCTGGCAAGGGAAGCCCTTTATGTAAATGCGGGCAGAGGCGGGGCTCTCAGCCAGCCAAGGCAGGTTTTTACAGGGTGGTGTGGAATAGACAAGGAAGAAATGAGGGATGCCCTGTGCAAAAGAGTCTGTTTCTCCTGGACGGCAACAGCTTGATCAACAGGGCTTTTTACGCCCTGCCTCCCCTGACAGGTAAGAAGGGGGAGCCTACCAATGCGGTCTACGGACTGACCACGATGCTCCTGCGCCTCTTGGACGATTACAAGCCTGACCAGATTATGGTTGCCTTCGACCTTTCCGGCCCTACCTTCCGCCACGTGCAGTTTGAGGCATACAAGGCCCACCGCAAAGGGATGCCCGATGAACTGCGCAGCCAGATTCCCCTGATGAAAGAGCTCCTGGACAAAATGGGGATCCCCCGCCTTGAACTGCAGGGCTGGGAAGCGGATGATCTGATCGGCACGGCGGCGAAGAAGGCGGAGCAGGCCGGTTACCGGGTGTTCATCGTCACCGGTGACCGCGACTCCTTCCAGCTCATCTCGCAGCAGATCACTGTGCTCTTTACCAAGAGAGGCATCACGGATACGGAGAAACTCGATCCAGAAACTCTTAAGGCTAGTTACGGAGTGACTCCGGAGCAGGTTGTGGACCTTAAGGGCCTGATGGGTGACAGCTCTGACAACATCCCGGGAGTGCCCGGGGTGGGGGAGAAGACCGCCAAGAAACTCCTGGAAACCTACGGTTCCCTGGAAGGCATCTATGACCATTTGGAGGAGATTGGGGGCAAGCTCGGAGAACGCCTGCGGGAGTATAAGGAGCAGGCCTTTTTGAGCAGGGAGCTGGCTACCATCCGCTGCCAGGCGCCTGTTGAGATCGACCTGGAGTTGAGGCCCCCCCGTGACGATGAGGCCGTGCGCGCCATTTTTCAGGAGCTGGACTTCAGAAGCCTCCTGGCGCGGCTTCCCAAGGAGGAAGAAACGGCCGCAGCGCCGGCTGCGCCTGGGGGAGATTGGGATCTGAGCTGGACGCCGGTTCATGATGGAAACTGGCAGGAGTTCTGCGGGCAGCTGCGAACTCTCCAGAGGATCTTCGTGAGCTGGGCCTCCGAGCGCAAGCTCCTCATGGTGCTGCTGGCAGACAGGATCTGGGCGGTAAAGGGAGAGCTGCTTGAGCAGCGGCTGACCGAACTGCTGCCCCTTCTGGAGAACGTGGAAGTCTATGCCACAAGCGGAAAGGAACTGCTGCACCTGATCGGTCCGGCAGGTCCGGTGAGCATCGCCTTCGATCTGGAGCTTGCCCTTTACTGCTTGGATCCAGAAAAGCGCTGGGACCTGGCGGCCGCGGCCCATTTCTGCGAGCTTCCCGCTGTGGACATTGATGAACAAGCCCCCGAATATCCAGCTGCCCAGCTGCGCCTCATGCAGGCTGCGGCGCCTCGGATCGAAAAGCGCCTCAAGGACGACGGGCTCTGGTTTCTCTACAGCGAGATCGAGCTTCCCCTTGCCCGGGTACTCGCGGACATGGAAGCCCAAGGCATCTTGGTTGATCGCGCCCGGCTGAAGGTCATTTCCCGGGAACTGCAGGCTTCCCTGGACCAGCTCACTGAGCGCATCTACTCAGAAGCGGGTGAGGAGTTCAACATCAACTCACCCAAGCAGCTTGGTGTAATCCTCTTTGAGAAGCTCGGCCTGCCCGTACTCAAGAGGACGAAGTCTGGTCCGTCAACGAGCGCTGAAGTGCTCGAAGAGCTGAGCTACCATCCATTGGTGGCCCAGGTTCTGGAGTACCGCCAGGTGGCCAAGCTCAAGTCTACCTATACGGATGCCTTGGGTGATCTGATTTCGCCAGTGACCAAGAGGCTGCACACTACCTTTAACCAGACGGTCACCGCCACGGGAAGGCTGAGCAGTACCCATCCCAACCTCCAGAACATTCCTGTGCGTACCGAAGCGGGGCGGCGCATCAGGGAAGTGTTTGTCGCGCCAGAGGGTTCCTTCCTCGTCAGCGCTGACTACTCCCAGATTGAACTGCGCCTCCTGGCCCATCTGGCCCAGGATCAGGCTCTGCTCGAAGCATTCCGCCTGGGAGCGGACATTCACGTTCAGACCGCGTCGGAGGTTTTCGGAGTGCCTCAGGACCAGGTGACAGATGACCTGCGGACTGCCGCCAAGGCCATCAACTTCGGCATTGTCTACGGCATCAGCAGCTTTGGCCTGGCCAAAGGGATCAACTTAACCCAGGCACAGGCCCAGAAGTACATCGATTCGTACTTCCAGCGCTATCCCAAGGTAAAGGAGTTCCTGGACGGTGCTGTGGAGCAGGGGCGCCGCGATGGTTACGTGACGACCCTCTTCGGCCGTCGGCGCTATCTGCCCAACCTCAAGAGCAAGAACTTCGCCCTGCGAAGCTTCGCCGCCCGCACGGCCATGAACTCTCCCATCCAGGGCAGCGCTGCGGACATCATCAAGCTGGCCATGCTCAGAGTGCACGCCGCCCTGCGGGATCAGGAGCTTAAGAGCAAACTTTTGCTGCAGGTCCACGACGAACTGGTCCTGGAGGTCCCCGAGGCCGAACTTGATCAGGTAGCCCGGCTCCTGAAGAAGGAAATGGAACAGGTCTGGGAGCTGGACGTACCCCTGGTTGTTGATGTATATTACGGACGGAACTGGCGCGATACCGAACCATACGAACTGAAGGAGTAGGCCATGCCCGAACTACCAGAAATTGAGACCATCCGGCGCAGTCTGCTGCCTGTCGTCCTGAGAAAGCCCATAGAATCAGTGGAAATCTTGGTTCCGCGCATCCTTCCCCACGGCCGTGCCGAGGATTTCACGGCGCGCCTTTTGGGCCGAAGCTTTCTAGATCTTAAAAGGCGCGGTAAGTATCTGATCTTTTCGGTGCAAGGGGGCTTGGAACTGGTCGCCCACCTGCGCATGACCGGGCGCCTCATTTACTACTCCGATGCGGGCATCCCCCGAAGCAGGCATGCCTCTGCGGTGTTCAGCTTCAGGTCACGAGATGAACTGCGCTTTGAAGACCTGCGCAAGTTCGGCACCCTGGACCTCGTTCCCCAGGGCGAGTACCAGACCATCCACGGGCTGTACACCATGGGCGTAGAGCCGCTTTCCGAAGAGTTTACAGCGGACTTCTTCCATCGGCTGCTCGAAGGCCGGCAGACCAGGATCAAGGCCCTCCTCCTCGATCAGAAGAAGATCGCAGGACTGGGCAACATCTACGCCGATGAAAGCCTCTTTAGAGCCGGCATCCACCCGGAGAGGAGCGCTGCCTCCCTCACCGAAGCCGAGGCAGAGCGGCTGCACGCGGCGATCCAAAGTGTCCTCACCGAAGCCATCGCCAACCAAGGTACGACCTTCCGAGACTACCGCACCGGGTTTGGAGGGGAAGGCTCTTTCCAAAACCGCCTGCAGGTCTACGGGAAGAAAGGGGAGGACTGCCCACAGTGCGGTGGGGTACTTCAGTACAAGAAGGTCGGCGGG
>DURQ01000101.1 GCA_012840725.1 Bacillota bacterium | reverse complement strand
TGTATATTATAATCCACCCGCAGGATCCGCTCAACTTCGATCCCGGTCATCCCGAGCTGGCGCAGGGAGAAGACAAGCTTAGTGGGATCGGCGCAGAGGTGCTCCGGAACGACTTCTACAGCTCTAATACACCTCAATGCGTCTGAGCACTCTTTCCCAATCTCTACCGCTCTACCCACGAGCTCCCGTCCCTGCACAGCGAGCTCTCTGCGGACCTCGTCCAGTGCGGCCAGGAAAATTAGGGATGGGCTCGTGGTCTGCAGAACTCGCTGGGCTTGTACCACTTGGCTGAACCAGAAATCATTGTTACTGTGCAGCATGGAGGTTTGGGTGAACGAACCCAGTGTCTTGTGGGTGCTCTGCACGACTGCATCGACCCCGCACTGCAGGGCAGGGACCGGAAGCTCCTTAGAAAAGAGGAAATGGCCACCGTGTGCTTCGTCCACAAACAACAGCACGCCCTGGGCCTTGGCCAGCGCGGTGATGGCTGCCACATCACTGATCGTGCCGTAGTAGGTCGGATGGGTAAGCACGAGCGCCTGCGGCTTCTCGGTCTGGAAAGCCTTGTCCACTTCATCTACCGTCGGGGGCAGTGGTATGAGCCATTCCGGGTCGTAAGCCGCGGGCAGGTAGACAGCCCTTCCCTGCGAGAGAACCATGGCTGAGTAGACCGACTGGTGCGAAAAGCGGGGGATGAGTACCGGGCCTGTGGCCGGCATGAGGAGGTAGTGCAGGCCGCTGGTCGTTCCGTTGACCAGGAACAGGGTCTTGCGTGCTCCGAACAGTTCCGCAGCTAACTGCTCAGCCTGGTCCAAGGCAAGCTGGAAGTCGTGGTCCAGTTCCACTGCCTCGATCTCGTCCGAGGGATCTAGGGCGAACAGACCTTCACCCAACACCTCCCTCAGCCTGGAAAAGGCGCCAGACTTGAGCTTATGCCCAGGGGTGTGGAAGGGGATGACTCGGGCCTTCGCGTAGGCCGTTAAAGCATTCCAGAAGGGAGCCTCCTGCTGGTTCAAAGGCTGTCACCATCCTTGAGGCGGCGGTCACGGGCTGCCTGGAAGCGTTTCTGCCACAGGTCGCGCATGGCGCTGAGATAAGACTCATA
This sequence comes from Bacillota bacterium, assembly GCA_012840725.1. Taxonomy (GTDB): domain Bacteria; phylum Bacillota; class Limnochordia; order Darwinibacteriales; family Darwinibacteriaceae; genus DTU010. Next base: position 651 of record DURQ01000101.1, on the reverse strand, counting down.
CTCAGGCTGGTCGACGGTGAGATCCATAAGTCTGTCTTGGCAGCGCTGACATATGGTGACTCCCCAAAACTCCAAGGCACTGTCGCCTATGCCACCGCGGCAGACCAGGCATTCCATAACCATCACCTCCCTGCATGCTATTCACCCTGTGCTTTCCACGTGTAGGTCCACAACTCCTGCCGCTCCGTCCCCAGCCAAGGAACCCTCTCCACCTGCAGTCTGACCCAAAATGCACTTCTCGACCGTTTTTGGGATGTTCCAGATAGGGAATAATAGGGGCGTAAGGAAACGCTAACCGAAGGAGGAAAATGCAGTGCTTCTGATGACCGTAAGCATGCTGGAGGCGTATGCTGTGGGCCGCAGACTTGAGATACAGGCGAGACCGAGAGCCAAAGCGCGTGAACGCAAACGCGCAAGAAAAGAAGTCTTCGGTGGAGTTATGGTGATATGATTCAGGTGGCAAGTGGCAGGAGGCAGGAGGCAGGAAGAAAAGCAGGATACCGCTGGCCAATGCGGATCCTGCTTCTTGCATCTTGCTTCCTGTCACTTGAACAAAAAACCCCGCATCTCTGCGGGGCTCAATATCATTCTTGGCAGCTAGCTACTCTCCCACCACGAGATGTGGCAGTACCATCGCCGCTGAAGGGCTTA
>DURQ01000020.1 GCA_012840725.1 Bacillota bacterium | reverse complement strand
AGCGAACAGGGTGTCCTCGAGTTCCAACCAAAGGTAGGGCTAGGGCTGAACAGTGTTTGCGTAGTTTAGGCCTGGCCGAGTATTAAACTTTCAGGAGGCCACTGCATGACAGGTAAGGTAAAATGGTTTAGCGCGGAAAAGGGTTACGGGTTCATCGAATGTGAAGACGGAGAAGACGTATTCGTTCACTTCACTGCAATCCAGGGCACCGGTTTCAGGACTCTGAACGAGGGTGAGCAGGTCAGCTTTGATATCGTTCAGGGAGATCGCGGCCCGCAAGCCGCTAACGTAGTTCGCCTGTAGTTCTCAACTTCGACTTCGTAGGAAAGCCCCATTCATCTGAATGGGGCTTTTTGATGTCCAGAATTAGAGATTTTCTGCGAGCCACGCTACCACCGTATCCACAAGCTCGGGATTTAGCCGGAACGGGTTCAGCTGATCGAACTGGCTGCTGGTACCAGCATAGGTGAACAGGTGCGTAGTCTCTGGTAGAAGCTTGACGGTAACCCGGTCGTTCCCCGCCTCCCGCATGCGCTCGGCCAAGGCTTCGGCGTGATAGGGCAGAACCTGGTAGTCCTCTTCTCCCTGGACGATCAACACGGGGCACTTAACCTCGGCCGCAGTCTCCAAAGGCCGCAGTTCCATGTGCTGCCTGACCCAGTCCAGATTGGTCGGCAGCCCTGAACTCACTTCCTTGCCCTCCCGGGCTTCCTCGATCAACAGCTGAACCTGCACATTGTACTCCGCGAGCACTGCCTTAGTCTCCTCAGGAAGCCCCGGAAGACCCATTTGGAAATCGACCTGCTCCACCATAATGTGATCCAGGGTAGCAGACGGTGCAGCCAGGAGAACGATAGCGCTCAAGCGCCCGGCAAAGATCGGGGCAAAATACCCGCCTTCGCTGTGACCGAGCATCGCCAAGCGCTCGGCATCTACTTCGGGATGGGTCTTCAGAAAGTCCAGCAAGGCCTCGACATCCGAGAGAAGGTCGTGCAGGTCGGCAGCATCGTAATCCCCTGTGCTCTCACCCACGCCCCGCTCATCATAGCAGAGAACAGCGATGCCCACCTCTGTCAGGCGGTCCGCCAGGATGCTGAACATGTTCGTCATCAGCGAAGGAGGGGAGTTGCCCTGCCGATCCTGAGGACCTGAGCCAGAGTTGAGGAGCACTGCCGGGAAAGGCCCCTCGCCGAGAGGCAGGAACAGGGTTCCGGCCAGTGTTACATCTCCATTCGGCACTTTGAACTCTTCTGTGCGGAAGTGAGCAGGCCCGGCCGGCTCTTGAACCGCCTGCTGCAGGCCAACGTAGCCTTCTCTGAATACTTCAGCCGCCTGCAGCGGTATCTCTAGCTTGATCAATGTGTCTCCATCTGCCAGAAGGCGCATCTGCAGACCGCCTGCTATGGTCAAGATGTACTCGTCCAAAAGCAGGCGCCGGCCCTCAATCTCGTACCCTGCCTGGCCCAAGCGCACTACCGAACCGTCGAGAATCGGGCTCTGGTTCGCCAGAACGAGGCTGGGCATAACGCCCGCAAAGGCCATTTCCTGTGCATCTGCAGGTAGCAGGCGCAGGATCTGCTCGAAATGACTAAAGGCATTGTTTTCCAAAACCACAAACGGCTCCACCAGGTCGTAACTCTTGCGGATCGGGCCAGTTTCGGCTTCCACCTTGCCTGGTTTGAACGTGACCTTCACGGTTGCGCCCGGCTTGAGCGTAACCTCTCCCTCTGCCCACTTTCCCTGACTTCCCCGCAGCACCGTAACCACTTCAAGGCTCTGGGCGCCGACAGAGATAACGCCCTGCATCCTGAATTCTTCAGAGGTAAGAGAGTACTCCTCACGGCCAACTTCCGCACCGCCCAGGAAGAGGATGAACGCCCCTTCCTTTGAACCAGCTTGAACGGCACCCGAGAAGATAGTGAACAGAAGCACAAACAGTGTTACGAACAGATAACGCAGACGCCGCATTTTATTCCTCCTCTGCCTTGAGTTTCCCCAGAACCCAGTTAAGTTCCGCAATAGCCCTTTCCAGAGCATCCCAGCGCGCCTGGTCTGATTGGATGAAAGGCCTGAGACCAACTTGTTCCGATTTCAATTCGTAGATTCTAGCCTGAACCTGATCTGCCAGTGTTTTCGCATCCCAAATCATATCAATCATGGTTCCCAACTCCCTAAGCATACCTTCATTTTACTTGATCGATCTCGGGAGCGCAACACTCCCTGTTGCCGGCAGGAAAAGGACTCGTAAACTCGAAACACTAGGCAGTGCGAACTTATCGTGAAGGAGAGCTCAATGTGTCCCTACAGGTTATAACAGACAGTGCCTGCGATTTACCTAGACATCTCCTGGACGAGTTCAACATCCAGGTCCTGCCCTTCCTGATCTACCTCGATGGGCGGGAATACGCCGATGGCGTAGACATAACCCCGGAGCAAATCTTTGCGGCGATCCGGGCAGGCAAGGTTCCTACTACGGCTCAGGTTCCGCTGGAAGCGTTTCTCAAGGTCTTTTCCGAGAATGCCAGCGAGGGCATACCCAGTCTCTATCTAGGCTTTTCAGCCAAGCTTTCGGGCGCCTTCAGTTCAGCCCGTCTCGCTGCCGAGGAGGTCAAAAGGGCCTACCCCACCGCCGAGATCACCGTTGTTGACACCCAAGGCGGTAGTCTCGGCCAAGGTCTGATCGTGCTGGAAGCAGCTCAGATGGCGCAGGCAGGAATTCCGCCCCAAGAGATAATCAGCCACGTTCAGAAAAGAGTACAGGACAATGTGGAGCACGTGTTCTGCGTAGACGACCTTCAGTACCTCTGCCGTGGAGGCAGGTTAAACCCCACCAGCGCCTTCGTCGGTACCCTGCTGAACGTGAAACCGATCCTGCACATGAAAGAGGGATGGATCATCCCCGTGCAGAAGGTGCGGGGCAAGAGACTGGCCCTTAGGCGCATCGTCGATCTGGTGAGGGAGCGCTCTCTGGGGCACCCGGAACAGCTGATGGCCATCGCCCACGCTGACGATCCCGAGACTGCTGAACAGCTGAAGGACCTCCTGCAGGATGCCCTTGGTTACCGAAGGTTCCTGGTGGCAAGCCTCGGCGGAGTGTTGGGCTGCCACATCGGCGTCGGGGGCGTGGGCGCTCTGTTTGTCAACTCCTCTTACCCGATCTATGACTGGGAGGCACTGCGCTGAGAACAAATCAGAAGGATCATATTTCACTTATCATTTACTTTGAGTTATACTCTAGATGAAACCGAGAATTTCCATAGATTGGAGTGGCGTGCGTGGATTCTTACAAGTATCGGCCTGAACCCTACCGCATCAAGATGGTAGAACCCCTTGTTATCCCCACCAGGGCACAGCGGGAAGAAGCGATCAAGCGAGCTGGCTACAACACCTTCCTTCTCAGTTCAGAAGATGTGTACATCGACCTGCTTACTGACAGCGGCACCAATGCCATGAGCGACAACCAGTGGGCAGGTCTCATGTTGGGCGACGAAGCCTACGCCGGAAGCAAGAACTTCAAGCACCTGGAAGAAGCCGTAAGGGACCTCTACGGCTTTAAGTACGTGGTGCCGACCCACCAAGGGCGGGGCGCTGAGAACATCCTGTCCAAGATCATGATCAAACCCGGCGACATCGTTCCGGGAAACATGTACTTCACCACGACCCGCGCCCACCAGGAGCTGGCAGGCGCAACCTTCCGGGATGTGATCGTCGATGAAGCCCATGATCCAGACAATGAGCATCCCTTTAAGGGCAATGTTGACCTGAACAAGCTTCAGGCCCTCATCGACGAAGTGGGTCCTGAGCGCATCCCCTACGTGTGCATGGCGGTGACCGTGAACATGGCCGGCGGCCAGCCCGTATCCATGGAGAACCTGCGGGCGGTACGCGAGCTGACCAGCAGGTACGGGATCAAGGTGATGTTTGACGCCACCCGCTGTGCAGAAAACGCCTGCTTCATCAAGCACCGGGAACCAGGCTACAAAGACAAGGGCATCAGGGAAATCCTCCGCGAGATGTTCAGCTACGGCGATGGCTGCACCATGAGCGGCAAAAAGGACGGCATCGTCAATATCGGCGGCTTCTTGGCCATGAACGACCATGAGCTCTATCAGAAGGCCACGGCTCTGGTCGTTGTCTACGAAGGCATGCCTTCCTACGGAGGCATGGCCGGACGGGATATGGAAGGCCTTGCCCGTGGCCTGTACGAAGCCGCAGACTATGGCTATCTGGCCCACCGCCTGGACCAGGTCAAGTACCTGGGCGACCGGCTCATTGAGGCAGGCATCCCGGTAGTAAGGCCCATCGGCGGCCACGCGGTATTCCTCAACGCCCGCAAGTTCTACCCCCACATCCCGCAGGATCAGTTCCCGGCCCAGATGCTGGCTGCCCAGATCTACATTGAGTCTGGGGTACGTTCCATGGAGAGAGGGATTGTCTCGGCTGGCCGGGATGAGCACGGCAATAACCGCCATCCCAAGCTGGAGCTGGTGCGCTTGACTATCCCGCGCCGGGTCTACACCTATGCCCATCTGGACGTTGTGGTCGATGGCGTCAAGGCCGCGTGGGAGAACAGGAACAACGTCAAGGGCCTGCGGTTTGTGTACGAACCGCCGGTACTGCGCTTCTTCACATCGCGCTTCGAACCCATAGAATAACTGCTCGTCCAGTGAAAAGCCCCGGCGGAAGCCGGGGCTTAAGTCTAGGCGAACATTCTTGTGTACAAATTGAAGAGGTTCAGCACCATCAGGAGGCCGACAACGATCAGAAGTAAGCCTGAGACGGTCTGGATGCGGTTGAGATTCCGCTTGATCACACCGAGAGCGTTTTGGAGCCTGCCCCAAAGGAGAGCTGCGATCAGAAAGGGCACCCCCAGTCCGAGGGAAAAGGTGAGCAGAAGGCCCATACCCTGGTACATGGTCTTGAGATTGGAAGCCAAAATCAAGGCCGTACCCAAGAACGCGCTCAGGCAGGGCGTCCAGCCCAGGGAGAAGGCCGCCCCAAAAAGCAGGCTCGACAAGAATCTGAGGTTCTCAGTGTTAGCCTTCAACCCCCTGCTGCGGCCGAGAAAGCCGATCTTGATCACTCCCAGGTAATTGAGGCCGATCAAGATGATCACTACTCCGCCCACGCGCTGCAGCAGGATGCGGTTGTCGGAAATCAGCCTGCCCAAAGCCGAGGCCGTCGCACCCAGCGCCACAAAGACCAATGTAAAGCCGGTGATAAACCCGAGAGTGTTCAGCAGCAGACGCCGTCCCGCCTTCTCTCCCGCCGCCTCTTCGCCGCCGAGGTACAGAAGGTAAATTGGGATCATCGGCAGGATGCAGGGCGACAAGAAAGCGAGAAGGCCCTCAACGAAAATCAGGCCAAACAGTGAGGGCGTAACTTGGGGCGCCAGCTGCTGAAGCATTACTTGACCCTCCTGATCATCTTAAGCAGAGTATCCTTGGTCGTCGCTCCCACGGCGAAATCGACCAGATAGCCTTCGGCATCGATGACGACCGTGGTCGGATATCCTGGAATCTGGAAGATGCCGTTGACTACCGTACCATCGTCAACCAGATTTGGTATGGTTATCCCATTCTCCGCCAACCAAGCGGCACCCGTCTCTACCGTCTCGTACTCCCCATCAACATAGTTGACAAGGTAGATCTGTGCTTCACCCGTCTCCTGCAGCTCTTCATACAGTTCCTGCAGTTCGGGCATTTCGTACTTGCACCAATAGCACCAGCTTGCCCAGAAGTTCAGAACGACGACGTTCCCGCGCAGGTCGCTCAGTTTGATGGTCCCGTTGTCCGCTGTCTTCAGTTCAAACTCGGGTACGAAGACTCTGGCGGCTGGCCCTACCTGTGCCAAAGCGGTTGCGCCAAGCAAAACCACGAGAAAGACGACGGCCGACAGCTGCAGAAGTCTCTTTTTCATCTCACGACCTCCGTGCACATTTGTCTGGTCCACGCTCCAGCGGTCACCTAGGGCAGCGACTGCTTTTAAAAAGCGCGTCCGTTTGTTTTAATATAGCATGGGTTGGGGCACAGGGCAACTGCAAAGGCAGGAAGGAGTCAAAAGCTTCTCCGCCGCCCCTTCTCTTGACAACGCCCAGCGTATCAAGGAGAATCAAGGTATGTCAGCACATAGCAGCCGCGAGGTGTCAAGCTGATGAAGAAAGTTCTCTCCCTCTTGTTCCATCGGGCAATCGTCGCTGGCCTGGCCATCATAGCCCAGCTGGGTGCCTTGATCCTCATGATCGGGAGGTTCAGCAGGTTCTTTCCCCTCTTCTACATACTGCTTACCTGCCTGAGCGCAGCGGTGGTGATCGTGATCGCCACCGGCCGCGACCGTTCCGCCACCAAGATCGCCTGGATCATCGCCATACTGCTCTTTCCCATTTTCGGAGGCATCTTTTACCTCATGCTGGGCAGAACCAGGCTGAGTCACAGGATGCGGCGCAAGATGGAGACAACGCGGCTGCACGGCGAAAAAGCCCTGGAATCAAGCGAACCTCTGCTGAAGGAGCTGGAAGACATAGACCCCCGGGCTGCTGGTCAGGCCCGTTATATCCAAAACCATGGAGCCTATCCTGTTTACCGCCATCAGTACTCGAAGTTCTACCCCCTGGGGGATGTGGCGTTTCCCGACATGCTCAAGGAGCTGGAACAGGCCGAACGCTTCATCTTCCTGGAATACTTCATCATTGAGGCTGGCACGATGTGGAACAGCATCCTAGACATCCTCATCCGCAAGGCCAAGGCTGGAGTGGACGTGCGCCTCATCTACGATGACTTCGGCTGCATCTTCCGCTTGCCCAAAGATTTCGTCCAGCAGATGGCCGCCCTGGGGATCAAGGTGCAGCGTTTCCATCCGATCAAGCCGATGCTGGCTCCGATCATGAATTACCGGGATCACCGCAAGCTGATGATCATCGATGGGCACACGGGCTTCACTGGAGGCATCAACCTGGCCGATGAGTACATCAACGTGGTGGAGAAATACGGGCATTGGAAGGACTCCGCTTTCCTGCTCAAAGGCGAGGCGGTGTGGTCCCTCACTGTCATGTTCCTGGCCATGTGGGAGTACCTCAGCGGCCAGCCGGACAACTTGGACGATTTCAGGCCGCCTTTTCGGGAAGATCCCGTCCCGACGGGCGGCTTTGTCCAGCCTTTTGCAGACAACCCGCTGGATGATGAGACGGTGAGCGAGACTGTCTATATCAACGTCATCAACCGGGCGAAAGACTATGTGTACATCGACACGCCCTATCTCATCCTGGACAGCGAAATGCTCACGGCCCTCTGCGCCGCAGCCAAGACCGGAGTCGATGTGCGCATAGCCACCCCTCATATTCCGGACAAGCCCTTGGTTCACGCTGTCACCCGCTCCTACTACCTTCCCCTGCTCCAGAGCGGGGTAAGGATTTTCGAGTACACTCCGGGATTTCTGCACACCAAAGCAGTGGTCGCCGACGATCAGGTGGCGGTAGTTGGGACTGTGAACCTCGATTACCGCAGTCTGTACATGGCCTTTGAGGATGCGGTGTGGCTCTACGGCACCGAAAGCGTGCTGCAGATCCGGGACGACTTCCTGGACACCCTCCGCCTCTGCCAGGAGGTGCGCCTTGCTGACTACGAGAATATCCCTGCTCTGCAGCGCGCGAAATGGTCCTTGCTCAGGCTTTTGGCCCCTATTTTATAACCAACCCGAAAAGGATCATGCCGGTTTATGTCGAATAAGCTGCGTATATTCGCCAGGTACTGGGGGTGCGCACTGTGCCCAGCTGGAAGTTCGGCAAGATACGTGACCGCGTTCTGGCTCTCTTTGTGATCATCGTTCTAGGTCTCACGGCAACTGTCATGCTTATCTCAGGTGTGCTCACCCGCTCCCTAGTAACCGATCTGGTGGCGGAAAATGCACAAGCTCTGGCACATCACCAGAGCGAGATCCTCTCTCTGTGGCAGAGAGAGCGCATGACTTACCTGCGCCAGCTGGCCAATTCTGAGCTGCTGCAGACCATGGATTGGGAGCAGATCGAACCGTTTCTGCAGCAGCAGATGGCGGAAGCTCCCCCCTATTACTTGATCTTGTTTGTGGCCGCACCTGACGGCAGTTACAACACAACCCTCGAACGCAGCGCTGGCTTTGTCAGCGACCGAGAATACTTCGGCCGGGTCATGGCCGGCGAAACTCTGATCACCGGCCCTCTTCTTTCCCGGTCTACTAATCAGCGCGTCATCATCGCGGCCACTCCTATCTGGAACGCGGATCGCACGACTGTCCAGGGCGTCCTCGGACTCTCCATGGATCTGGAAGAGCTGATGCGCGTTTCCCGGGAACTCCTCTTGTCCGACCAGCGTTCCCATTTCTACTTGATGGATGAAGATGGCTACTTCATCATCCACCCCGACAGCGACATGATCATGAACGCTCGCGTACAAGATTTCGTGCCCGAATGGGACCAACTGCCCCGGGAGAGCGGATCCATATCTGGCGAGGAGAACGGCGAGGGTTATCGGGCATTCTACCAGAAGCTGCCCGATCCCAGCAACTGGACGGTAGCAGTGAAAGTACCAGTCTCCTACTTCACCGGACCCGTGAACAGGTTGATCCTGCTGTTACTGGTGGCAGCTATCGTCGGTTTTGTGCTTGTGTTCTGGCTCGGCTCCTGGTTCGCTTCCACCATAACCCGGCCCATCGTGGAACTCAATAATGTCTTCCGGCGCGGTGCCGCAGGCGATCTCACCGTGCGCGCGGAAGTTACGACGAAGGACGAAATAGGCGAAACCGGTCAGGCCTTTAACCGGATGATGGAGACCATAGGTACCATGACCTTCTACGATCCCCTGACTGGGCTGCCCAACCGTCAGCACTTCATCACCAGCTTGACTAATGCCCTCGAGAGCGCAAGCACGGTCATCCTTGCCCTGGTCTCGATCCGGGATCTTCCCGAGATCAAGACATTCGTCGACCGGCCAATTCTTGACGCTCTGCTCGTCCATCTAGCTGGGAGACTTCAGTCAATCAGTACCGAGCAACTGGTTACGGGCCGGCTTTCCGAAGGAGAATTCGGCCTGATCATCCCCTCCAACACGAACTCGGTCCTGCAGGTTATCGACAGGCTGGATCAGCTCGTGGCCAAGCCCCTTTCCTTTGACGAAAAGAGGCTCACCGTGCGGCTCTGTGGAGGGATAAGCATCAGTGTGGATCGAAATCTGAGTGCCGATCTGCTCTATCAGCAGGCCCAGGCAGCCCTCTATGAAGCTGAGCACAGCGGCGATGAACCGCTGAAACTCTACAACCCCAGTGTCCACCATGCGCTGGTGGAACGGATGCGTTTTCAGACGGAGATCCGGACTGGACTTGAGCAGGGGCAGTTCACCGTCTACTACCAACCTGTTGTCGATCTGCAGACGGGTAGGATCGCCGGCAAGGAGGCCCTGATCCGCTGGAACCATCCTACACGGGGCCTGCTCAATCCCAGCCAATTTTTGCCTGCTGTGGAGCAGGGGGGCTTGGTTGAACAGATCGGGGAGTTCATGCTTGACCAGGTATGCGCTCAGCACGAACAGTGGGTGAAAGCCGGTTTTGACCCTGGATGGGTGTCGGTGAACGTTTCGGCTCACCACTTCCGCTCGCCCCATTTTCCCGCCCAGCTGCAGTCAATCCTCAAGCGCTACGAGCTTCCGAAGGGGCTGCTGCGCATCGAAATCACTGAGGAGGCCATGCTCAAACCGACTCCCGAAGTCCTTGAAAACTTCCAGAGCCTGCGAGAAATGGGCATATACATCGCCATCGATGATTTTGGGACAGCCTACTCCTCCCTGCATTACCTCGCTCGCTACCCCATGCAGGCTCTGAAAATCGACAAGGAGTTCATCGATCGTGTCGATAAGAGCTCCCGCATGGCGGGGCTCGTGCGTTCCATCATCGGCATGGGCATCAACCTATCCATGGAGGTTGTGGCGGAAGGCGTTGAGCGCCAGAACCAGCTGGAGCTGCTTCAGCACATGGGCTGCCGAGAAGCCCAGGGTTACCTGTTCAGCATGCCCGTGCCCTGGCAGGATTATCTGGAGGTGCAGCGCGGTCTGGCCGGGCGGTTGGCCAGTCTCCTTCCGGTCTAAAGGCACCTTTCCCCTGTGCTCTGACCGTCAAGAATACTCGCGTTAAGGGCCTGCCAAAACGGCAGGCCCTTCTTTTTTCCACTAAGCTTACAGGAACGTCTCGGCAAAATGGTAGAGCAGGCGCACGCCCACGCCAGTGGCGCCCTGCACCATGTATTCCCTGTCCTTCTCCGCAAAGGCAGTCCCCGCGATGTCCAGATGCAGCCAGGGCCTATCCTGAACGAACTCCCCGACAAACAGGCCGGCAGTTATGGTCCCCGCATCCCTTCCGCCTACATTGCGCAGGTCGGCGTAGGGTGTCTTGTTCTGTTCCCTGTACTCGGGGAAGGAAGGCAGCCGCCAGACCCTTTCCCCGCTCTTCGCAGAGGCCAGCTCAAGCCGCTGATAGAGCTCGTCGTCGTTTGTGACAACTCCTGTGGCGGCATGGCCAAGAGCGACGATCACCGCCCCTGTGAGGGTCGCCACATCCACCACGAGCGAGGCCTTTTCTTTGGTGATGGTGTAGTGGACGGCATCGGCTAAGGTGAGCCTGCCTTCCGCATCGGTGGTCTCTACAAAAACGCTCTTCCCCGCCATGGTACCGATCACATCGCCAGGACGGTACCCGCGACCGGACACCAGGTTTTCACAGGCAGCCACCACGGCCACCACGTTAAGGCGCAGCCGTTCCCTGGCAAGAGCGCTGATGGCTCCAATAACAGAAGCGGCGCCTGCCATATCGAAGAACATCATCTCCATGCCCTTGGCCTGCTTAAGGGATAGGCCGCCGCTGTCGAAGGTCAGCCCCTTCCCCACAAGGCCGAGCACCCGGTCGGGCTGTTCGGGATCACCCAGGTACCGCATGGTGATCAACCTGGGGCCGTTGACACTGGCCCTTCCCACGGCAAGGAAGGCCTCCATGCCCAAGGCCGCGATCCCATCTTCGGCCAGAACCTCCACCTCAAAACCGTACTTCTCCCCCGCCTTCTTGGCCTCGGCGGCCAGGCGCTCTGGGGTCATCACATTGGCCGGCTCGTTGACCAGATCCCGGGCCAGATTGGTCGTTTCCCCCAAGGTCTGGCCGAGCTTCAGCGCGGAGAGCACTTCCTTTTCGTGCTCTGGCGAAAAGCCGATCTGCAGTGAGCGCACAGAACACGGCTTCTTCTCAGCGAGATACCGGTCGAAGCGGTAAGACGCCAGCAGGAAGGCTTCGGTCACTGCCCGGGCAGCTTCACCTGTGGACAGCCTCCCGCAGGTCCAGGGCGCAATTGTCAGGGTCTCGATCTTCTGCTTGGCTGCCTCTTTCAACCCGGCTCCAAAGGACCGGCGCACCTTCTCAAGGGTCAGCTCCTCGGCCTTACCCATGCCTGCCGCGATTGCTCTCCGCGGTCTGCCGGCTCCTTCAGAAAGATACACGCACGAAGCCGTTTCCCCAAGCTTTCCGGTAAACCCCTGTGCTTCGAGCAGCTGCTTCAGGACGGGCTGCGGCCAGGCGTACTCCTTACAATCCTCTTCTGTCAGCATGAGCAGCAGATCGTCTGCCGCTTCGGTGCTGAACTTGACAGCACGTACTTCCACTTGTCTTCCTCTTTTCTCCGTAATTTCCCTGAACGCGAAGGCGTCGCCTTCGAGAATCAGTCAACATCAAAGAGTTCCAGTTTGCTTTTGGCTGCCACAGCGTTGCTGTCCCCGTGGCGCACCTGGCTCATGGTGATGAAAGCCAGGATCGAGAAGAAGGTGGCATAGGGGAACAGGGTCCAGTAGCCGACGTGCTCCATGAAGAATCCCGAAACGATGGGCGTGAGGATCTGGGCGGACATGGAGGCGGTGTAGTAGTAACCCGTATACTTACCGATATCCGCACCCTTGGCCATCTCCACCACCATGGGGT
>DURQ01000019.1 GCA_012840725.1 Bacillota bacterium | reverse complement strand
GTGCCAACATCCAGCGCATCTTCAAGCGCTACCGCAAGGCGAAAGCCAGCCGGCGCCACAGTGAGGAGCAGCTGGCGGGAATCCTGGCGGAGAAAGCCTATCTGGAGGAAGTCCTTCTCCAGATCGAGCAGGCAGACTCGCCCGCCCTTCTGCGTGAGATCGAGCGGGAGCTGATGGGCACGGGCTATCTGGAGCAGCGGACGACACGGCAGAAAGAGCGGAAGACCGCGTCTCCAGGGCCGGACCGCTACCTCTCACCCGACGGGATCACCATCTTGGTAGGCCGCAACAACAGGCAGAATGACGAACTCACCTTCCACCTGACCGGTCCCAACCACCTCTGGCTCCACGCCCGAGGAACTCCCGGCAGTCACGTCGCCATAATGGCGGAAGGCGAGATCCCCCATCACACTCTCGTCTTGGCTGCCCAGCTCGCAGCCTACTTCTCCGCCCAGCGAACTTCGCCCAAGGCGGAAGTAGATTACACCTTGCGGAAATATGTGCGGAAACCCAAAGGGGCCAAGCCCGGGTTTGTGCATTATGAACGGGCCAGGACAATCATCGTCGATCCTACTGGCTTTACGCCCCCAACTAAACAGTGAGGACAAGAAGCAGGCGAGTTCACTTTTCAGTCGTCTGCGCCTGCCCCTTGTCGCTCAAGGAAACACAAGGTCCTCTTTTGGGGGACCTTTTTTGGTTTGAGCTACTTTATTCTCCTCTCTCTAGCAGAATCCTGTCTTTAGGAACGCTTTTTTCGCGCTTTTTGCATGTCTTGCACATACCAGGATGGAAATACGGCTTAGTATAAGACCCTCGTTGCTGGTCATAATAATAGATAAACCAACGGCAGAGGAGGACTGACCATGTCGGCCGACGAGAAGCAGGGTGCTCTGGCCACTCGCGGCGCGGTGCGCATGTGGACGCAGGAAGAAAAGGATCTAGTTTGGGAACAGACTGTAAAGGCAAAGGAGGAGAACCTGCCCTTGACGGAAGCCTTCCGGCGCTGTGCCCAGCTCCTTCCCCACCGCTCCGAAGCAGCCATCGGCATGCTCTACTATAACGTCCTGCGTAAAGAGCGCCAAGAAACGGCTCCTAAAGCCAAAGCTCCCGAAACCAGGACCCGTGCCGAGTTCAGCATCGATCCCAAATTGGTGGAAGCATTCCAAGGCCTGCCTGAGTACATACATGCCCTCAACCGCAGACTGGAAACCCTGGAAAAACGCCTGGCGGATCCAGACCCCATCGCCATTTTGCAGGCCTTTGGCAAACTGGGCTCCAGTCTGGGCAGCCTGGCAGACAAAGACGCATACATCCGCAAACTTGAGGAAGAAAACGCAAAGCTTAACGAGACCGTTTCCGAACTAAAGGACAACCTGGCGAAGCTGAAGGCGGCCTATGATGACGCCCTCGGCATTTATGATATGTTCACCAACATGGCTTCCATCTCCCAGATCATGAGTTTGGGGGACTTCAAACAGCAGATGAAAACCACCCTGGACAAATGGGGAAACGTGCTGAACATCACCTTTGCCCGCAGCGTTTGAGCAGGGATATGGGGCCCCTTGGCAAATAAGTACCAAAAACAAAGCTGAGGAGCCGGTTATGGAGGACAAAGTGATCTTGGCAGAGGCAGAAGTGGAAGCCCCGTGGGCAGGTTGGGAGCTGGGAGCGTTCGCCAGGCAGCGTCTGGGCATCTCCAGCCGGCGCCTGCAGAAGGCGGTGCGCACCAGGGGCCTCCTTGTCAACGGGCGTCCGGCCCACAGCAAGAGCAAACTGCGGCAAGGAGATTTTGTCCAGGTAGTCCTCCCCGCGCAGGAGCAGCTCAAACTGCCCGCAGCGAGCCCTGCTGAACTTGTGATCCTCTATGAAGATGCCTGGCTCTTGGCAATCGACAAACCCGCCGGGCTGCCCACTTATTCCGTGCAGGATGGGCGCGGCGCAGCGAACCAGGTGGCGGGTTTCTTCTTAGCAAAGGGTATCCGGCTCACTCCCCGACCGGTCCACAGACTGGACACCCCCGCTTCGGGGGTTTTGGTCTTTGCCAAAGATGCGGCCGTCCAGGCCGCCCTCACTGAGCTGTGGGGCGCGGGCCGGGTCCGACGCTGCTACTACGCGATCTGCCAAGGTCAGCTCGAGAAGCCGGCAGAGATTGACCTTCCACTTGACGGGCACCCGGCCCTGACCAAGGTGGCGCCCCTGCAGGTGCATCCCCACTGCACGGAACTGGCGGTGGAGATCTTAACCGGGCGTACCCACCAGATCCGCAGACACCTTGCCGCCCTCGGCCATCCACTCATGGGAGAGCGGCGCTACGCCGCGGGCGGCGGCAATCAGCGTCTCGCCCTGCATCACACGGAAGTGAGTCTTCCCCACCCAAAGAAAAATGGAGAGCAGCTGCAGATCTGCTCTCCTATACCGCGGGATGAGTTCCGTTCGTACCTCTGCCGCTAACTTGCCCCTTCCGCACTGAAGTCTTCTTTGTACTGCAGCAGGAACAGATTGTAATACAGCCCCTTCTTGGCCAGGAGCTCTTGATGGCTGCCCATTTCATGCACCCGACCTTTGTGCATCACGATGATCACATCGGCATCTTGGATGGTGGACAGCCTGTGCGCCACCACCAAACTGGTCCTGCCCTTGAGCAGCCTGGGCAGCGCGTCCTGGATGAGCTGCTCCGTTTCCGTATCGATGCTGGCCGTGGCCTCATCGAGGATCAGGATGGCCGGGTCGTAGGCCAGGGTCCTGGCAAAGGCGATCAGCTGCCGCTGGCCGGCGGAAAGAGTGGAACCTCTTTCGGTGACCGGCTCATCGTACTGCTTTGGGAGCCTTTCAATGAAGTGGTGAGCATTCACATAGCGGGCAACCTCTTCGATCCGCTCTTCAGAAATCTCAGGGTTGTAAAGCCTGATGTTCTCCCGGATATTGCCCGAGAACAGGAACACGTCCTGCATCACAAGCCCGATATTCCTCCGCAGCTCTTCCTTGCTCAGCTCCCTGATATCCCTGCCATCGATCAGGATCTGCCCTTTTTGGATGTCATAAAACCGGGTGAGCAGGCTCATGATAGTGGTCTTGCCGGCACCGGTCGCTCCAACAAAGGCCGCGGTCTGGCCGGGTTCCACAGCAAAGGAGACGTCCTTCAACACCCAATCTTCTCCCACGTAGGCAAACCAAACATTCTTAAACTCGATGCGGCCCTTCACTTCGCCGAGAGGCACAGGATTGGGCGGGTCCTGAATGGCCGGCTTTTCATCGAGGATCTGGAAGATGCGCTCCGCCGAGGCCATGGAGGCCTGGAGAATGTTGAACTTTTCCGTAAGGTCGTTGATGGGCCGGAACATCATCTCGATGTAAGAGACGAAGGCGTAAAGCACCCCGAATTCCAGGGAACGGTTGAGGAGCAGGTTACCCCCCACCCAGATAAGCAGCACCTTCGCGAGAAGGTCCACAAGGTTGATGGCCGGCCGGAAGATCGCGTAGACCATCAGCTCCCGCATACTCGCTTGGTAGTGATCCCCGTTGATCTGCTCAAACTCCCTGTACTTCCGCTTCTCCTGCCTGAAGATCTGCACCACGCGCATCCCGGAAATGGTTTCCGCGAAGTTGGCGTTGATGCGGGCCAGGCGCGTCCGGGTCTCCCGGTAAGCCACCCGGGCTTTGATGCGGAAGACTGCCGTGATCACCACGATCACGGGCAGCACGGCCAGAGAAGCAAGGGTCAGGCGCACATCCAGTTTGAACATGACGAAAATGATGCCGATGACCATGAAAACGTCTTTGAAGAGGTTGACCACCACATTGGTGTACATCTCATTGAGGTTTTCGGTATCGTTTGTCACCCTCGTCACCAAGCGCCCCACGGGACTGCGGTCAAAAAACGCCAGGGACAGGCGCTGGATGTGGCTGAAAAGCTGCTGGCGGATATCGAACATGATGCGCTGCCCCGTGTACTGGAGCAGGTACACCTGCACGTAGTTGAGGGCAAAGCCCGCCGTCATCAGCACAAACAGGAGGACGCCCAGCTTGAGGACTGACTCCAGTTCGAAGCTTCTCAGTTCGCGAGCTTCTTCTGGGGTGAGAAACAGGGTAAGCTCTCCATCAGGGCTGCGCAGAAGCTGCTGCCCATCTTCCCGGACCAGTTCCAGCCTGATGCCCGGAGCGTCTTCACGAAGGCGATCTTCCCTGAGCAGGAAGTAGCCTTGGATGTTGACCAGTGCTGGATGCTCCACCGTTCTTTCCACTACCACATACGGGTGCTTCGCACCTAAGATGTGGTCATCGATGGCCACCTTGATCACGTAAGGATTCGCCAGATCGATGATCGCGACGAGCAAGAGCAGGAAAATGCACAAAAAGATGCGCGATCTGTATGGCTTGGTATATGTGAGCAGCCTGCGCATGAGCCGGCTGTCATAGGCTTTGCCCAGGGTCTGCTCTTCCTGCAGGTAATCCAACTTCTTTCACCTACTTTGCCTTATGGTCAGCGGACGCTGTGGATCTGTTCTTCCAGCAGCTGCTTGTGGTAGAGTTCACTGTACAGCCCTGGCTCGTCCACCAGTTCTTCATGCCTGCCCCTCTGGGTGATCCTGCCTTCTTCCACCACGAAGATCTGATCAGCGTGCTTGATGGTGGAGATGCGGTGTGAGACGATCAGCACCGTCTTTCCCGGCAGGACCCTGCGCAGGTTCTGAAGGATGGCTTCTTCCGTTTCCGTGTCTACTGCGGAGAAGCTGTCATCGAGGATCAAGATCCGGGGTTCCTTGATCAAAGCTCTGGCCAGGGCGATGCGCTGTTTCTGGCCGCCGGAAAGGGTGACGCCCCTTTCCCCAACGATAGTATCGAACTTGTTGGGGAACTCCATGATGTTGTCATAGACCTCAGCGATCTTGGCGTACTCCATCACCCGCTCGAGGCTGCTGCCCGTGGCGGCAAAGTCGATGTTCTCGTTGATGGTGGTGGAGAAAAGGAAGCTCTCTTGGGGCACATAACCGATGTTGGTGCGCAGAACTTCCAGGGAAATGTCCTGGATGTCCACGCCATCCAGCTTGATCATGCCCCGCTCAGTGTCGTAAAGCCTCAGAAGCAGGTTGAGCAGGGTGGTCTTGCCCGAGCCGGTGCGGCCGAGGATGCCCACCACCTGGCCAGGTTGAACCTCAGCGCTGATTCCCTTGAGCACAGGCTCGGTTGAGTTGGGATAGGTGAAAGTGAGGTTTCTGAACTCGATCCCGCCCTCCAGGTGCTCCAGGGCACTCTCTTCGGGATCTGCGATTTCTGAACGCTTGGCGAAGATGGTGTTGAGCCTGTCCATGGACGCTTTCCCGCGCTGGATGGTGTTGATCACCCAGCTGATGGCCATCACCGGCCAGATCAGCATACCCAGGTAGCTGTTGAAAGCCACGAAATCTCCCAGGGAAATGCTTCCGTTCAACACGAGCGAACCGCCGTAGCCCAAGATGATCACAAAGGCCAGCGAGGCGCAGTAACCGATCAGGGGATGGAAGAGGGCATGCACGCGCACCAGGTCCATGTTGCGTGCAACGTTCAGCTCGTTCACATCCCTGAAGCGCTCGTCCTCGCTTTTCTCCCGGGCGAAGCCCTTGATCACCCTGATCCCGGAGAAGTTCTCCTGGGCGCGATCCGAAAGCAGCGCAAAGGCTTCCTGGACACGGCGGAAGCGCCGGTGGATCAACCTGCCAAAGCCGATGCCGACTGCGATCATGAAGGGAAGCGGCACCAAGGCGACCAAGGTGAGCCGCCAGCTGATCGTGCTGGCCATCATGTATATGGTCACAGATGTAAGGAATACAGCGTCCACTGAGTTGACAATCCCGGGGCCCAAGGCCATGCGGACGGCGTGGATGTCATTTGTGGCATGGGCCATGAGATCGCCCGTCTTGTTGTAGTTGAAGAACTCGGTGGACAGGCTTTCCAAATGCTCAAAGAACATGTTGCGCAGTGTGTACTCCATCTTCCGGGCGGTGCCCATAATGTTCACCCGCCAGAAATAGCGGAGGATGGCGATCAACACCGCCAGTCCGATGAACAGCAGAGAAAAGCGCACCAGATCTGCGCGCCTGAACTCTCCATCGGCAATCAGATCGGTGAGCTTCCCGATCATTTTGGGCATCACCAGCTGGGCTGAGTTGACCAGGATCAGCGCTGCGATGCCTGTGATGTAGTAACGCTTGTGGGCTCGAAAGAATTCTCTTAGTCTGATGAAGCCGGTGATATTACTCCCTCCCTGCCACAAGGTTCTGCTGAGTTTCAGCCGAGTGAAACTGGCTGGCGCGTGCGGGCTGATTCGTACGCCGCCAGGGCGACTTCCAGAGCCTTCAGGCCGTCATAGCCGCTGACGCTCGGGTCCCGGCCCTGCTCCACAGCATCCACGAAGTCTTTGATCAGGCCGCTGTCCATATCCAATCCGAAGAAGCGTTCCAGGATGCGGCCCTTACCATCGCTATAGACTAAGAAGTTCTCGGCAAAGGCATCGAGGTGGATCACGCCTGCCGTCCCCACGATTTCCAAAGTGACGTTCCCCCAAGTGGGGTTGGTGCGGGGCCTGGACCAGCTGGCATCCTGGGTCATGATGATCCCGCCTTCCAGCTCCAGGCTGAGCAGTCCGCAGTCATCTGTGGGGATGCCCCAGATCCTGCTGTCCACTTCGGCATAGACCGAGACAAACTCCTTCTGTAAAAACCAGCGGATCACATCGACCACGTGAACAGTGTGATCGATCACGGCACCGCCGCCGGCAAGTTCGGGGTCGATGAACCAGCCGCCCGGCATCTGCCCCTGGTTAGTGCCCCGGATGGCCACAACCTGTCCGATCCGGCCCTGATCTAAAAGCTCCTTAACCTCCTGCACCGGCTTGGAAAATCTTACGGGGAAGGCCGTGGCAAGCTTCACACCAGCCCGTTCGCAGGCTGCGATCATTTCCCGCGCGTCTTCCAGGTTGGTGGCGATAGGCTTTTCGCAGAGCACATGGCAGCCATGTTCTGCAGCCAAAAGGGTCAGCTCTTTGTGGCGGCTGTTCTCTGAACAGATGATGACCGCATCCACCTCTTTGAGCAGCTCCTGAGGAGAGGAGAAAAACCTCGTGCCGAACTGCTTGGCCCCCTTCTCTCCCCGTTCCTTTTCGGGATCAAAGATGCCGACCAGCTCCGCGTTGGGCAGAGCGTTCACCGCTGCGGCGTAGCTGTAGGCATGCATATGGGCGAGGCTGAGTATTCCGATCCTGACCACTGCATCCACCTCCCTAAAGCTCGACAACCTGGCCGGTGCGGGCAGATTCGACCGCAGCCAGGGTTACCTTCAGTGTGGCCAAGGCGTCTTCAACTGTAACGCGCGGAGGCCTGTCCTCGAGGATGGCGTCAACCATATCTTTCAGTTCCAGGTAGTAGGGGCTATCGGCGCTGACACTGCTGCTGCCGTTCACTGCCACTGGTCCTCCATCGATGCTCACTCCATGGATCGGCTGGGTTTTGCGGCTGTCGTAGCTCACCATCCCGCCCTCTCCCGCGATCTCCAAGGTGGTGTAGAACTCGCCGGGATAGTTGGCCCAGCTGCCTTCCACATGGGCCATGACCCCGTTCTTGAAGCGAAGCAGGATGAAAGCCCATTCCAGATGGGCAGTGGTCCTGCCGTGGGTGGTCTTGGCGTAAACCCGCTCAACATCGCCAAAGAGCCAGCGCAGGTAGTCTATGTCATGGATGGTAAGGTCGAGGATCACCCCTCCGCTTAGGTCGAAATCGGCGAACCAGTCGTGCCAGCCCTGGGGGAACTTGGCACCGCCCCGGAAGGTCCGGGCGACTGCCGCCCCTCCGATTTCCCCATCGAGCACTGCCTTCCGGATGCTCTCGTAAGCCGGCATAAAGCGCACCACATGACCGATACCGATCTTCTTGTCATAGCCTGAACTCAGTTCAAGCATGCGCTGGCCTTCCTCAAGAGTGCGGGCCAGCGGCTTTTCGCAGAAGATGTGCTTCCCCGCCTTGATCGCTTCCGCAAAATGACTCTCGTGCAGATAGGTCGGCGTGCAGATGTCCACCAGATCGATGTCCTCAGCCCGCAAGAGCTCCTCGATGCTGCTTACTGTATCGACACCGTAGTCACGCTGTGCTTGGGCTCGCCGCTCAGGATCCGCATCGGCCACGACCACCAGCTGGGCCTCGGGAATCGCCTGCAGAGCCTGGCTGTGCACGCGGCCCATGGTGCCGTAGCCTACCACTCCCACTCGCACCAATGTCTTCACCTCACTCGCAGTTATCACTGTTCTCAATTCTGGACGGCAGGGCGAAACCCTTCACCAAAATGGGCATCTGGGCACGAAAAAAGGGCCCAGCATGCAGGCCCCATGGCGTTTTCGCCCGTTACTGCCTTCCCTTTGTCACCCTTTCTTCCAGGAAGGTCACCCCATAGTAAAGGACCACAGAAACCGCTAGAAGGAGCAGCACACTGGCCATCACCAGGGACATGTTGAACACCTGGCCGCCGTAGACGATGAGGTATCCCAGCCCAGCCTTGGAGGCAAGGAACTCACCGACGATCGTGCCCACCAAAGAGAGCCCCACATTGACTTTGAGGGCAGCGATCATGGTGGGAATACTGGCCGGGATGATCACCTTCCAGAGGATCTGTCCCTTGCTTGCCCCAAAAGTGCGCACTAACATCACTTTGTTGGGATCGACTTCTTTGAAGCCGGTGTGCATCATCATGATGGCGACGATGATGGAAACGGCGATGGCCATGGCCACCACCGCGGTGATGGTGGTGCCCAACCAGACCACGAAGATCGGCCCCAGGGCCACTTTCGGGATGCTGTTCAGGACGACGATGTAAGGATCCATCACCTGGGAGAAGAACTCTGACCACCAGAGCATAACCGCGATCACGATGCCCGCCGCCGTGCCTAGGGTGAAGCCCAGCACCGTTTCCCAAACCGTCCACCCGAGATGGCGCCAGAGACTGCCTTCGCGGTAAAGGCGCACCAAGGCTGCCCAGATGCGCGTGGGCTGGGAAAAGATGAAGGCGTTGATCCAGCCGCGACTGGCAGCTACTTCCCAGAGCACGAAGAGCCCCACCAAAAGGAGGAACTGAGTGCCGCGAACCAAGGCTGCCTTGACGCGCAGGCCCCGCAGGTAGGCTAGGTGTTCCGGGGACATGGTTTCTTCAGTCATCGCGGTTCAGCTCCTTCCAGATCGTGGTGAAGTATTCCCGGAACTGCGGGCGTTCCCTAGTCTGGAGGGGTGTGAGGCCTTCATCGCACA
Source organism: Bacillota bacterium (assembly GCA_012840725.1). Classification (GTDB taxonomy): domain Bacteria; phylum Bacillota; class Limnochordia; order Darwinibacteriales; family Darwinibacteriaceae; genus DTU010. The sequence goes on along the minus strand of DURQ01000019.1, from coordinate 4,039 downwards.
TCTTGATCCGGTGGATGCTGCGGATCCGTCCCGGCCTTGGGGTCATCACCACCACCCTGTTTGCCATGCTCACCGCTTCGGGGATATCATGGGTGACCATGATCACGGTCTTCCTGCGCTCCCGCAGGATCTTGACCACTTCTTCACCCACCGCGAGCCGGTTCTGGTAATCCAAGGCGGAAAAGGGTTCATCGAGCAGGAGCACATCGGGCCCGGTGGCCAGCGTGCGGATCAGAGCGACCCGCTGGCGCATTCCCCCGCTGAGCTGGGCGGGGTAATATTGCTCGAAACCGCCCAGGCCGTAAGCCTTGAGCATGGCCTTGACCTCAGCCACCGCCTCGGGTGTCTTTTCCCTGCGGATCTCCAAGCCCAAGAGGGCGTTATCCAAGATGGTGCGCCACTCAAAAAGGTAGTCGTTTTGGAGCATGTAGCCCACCCGTCTGCAGGGGCCCTGTACCTCCTCCTGATCGATGAAGACAGAGCCCCGGGTGGGCCTTAAGAGCCCGCTGATGAGGGAAAGCAGTGTGCTCTTGCCGCAACCGCTCTGTCCCACGATGGCCACGAACTCCTGATCCTCTATGGTAAGGCTGATGTCTTCCACAGCCCTGACTTCTCCGGCGAGAGTATGGTAATTCAGGCTTACGTTCCTGATCTCCACGCGAGCCACGGTCTTCCCCCCTCAACCTCAACAGGTCTCAGAACGATAGATGCCTCACCGCACCTCGCTCATGGCCTGCAGAGCAATATCGGTGTTCATGAGTTCGGAGAATGGTACGTAGTTTTCCAGCTCCCCAGCCTCGATCATGATCTCCTGCAGATGCAGGAAGTGTTCTTCGGAAATGACGGGCGACGGATGCCAAGCGTCGATGGACTGGTAGAGGCCCATGCTGCGGACCAAGATGTCGTGGTCGACCAGCGGGAAGAAGGGTGCGATCACTTCGGCAACTTCCTCGGCGGTGTGTTCGTTCACCCAGAGCTGGCCTCGGTAGATGGCTTTGGTGAAGCGAACAAACAGATCTGGGTTCTTCTCCAGCATGCTCTTGCGGGCGTGGTAGACGGTGTAGCTGACCGGACCGGCTTCGGCGCCGAGGGAGGCGACGATCTTGCCCGTGCCCCTGACCTCGAGCTCACTCATGGCCGGCTCAAACTGGGCGATGTAGTCACCGAGACCGGCCTCGAAGGCGCCGACAGCTGCCTCAAAGGCGAGGCTGGTGATGATCTCCACGTCTTCAAAGGGTTTGATCCCGTTCTGCTTCAGCACCCACTCAAGGGTCATCTGGGGTACTCCGCCCAGGCGGGCGCCGACGATGGTTTTGCCCCGCACATTGTCCCAGGTGAACTCTTCATCCATGTCTCGCGTCACGAAGAATGAACCATCCCTAGCGGTGAGCTGGGCAAACCCCACGATGTGGTCCACCGCTCCCTGCTGGTAGATGTACACGGCGGCCTCCGGCCCGAAGAAGCCGATGTCTACTGCGCCTGAGATCAAAGCGGCCGCTCCCTTGTCAGCGCCCCATGCGGTGCTCAAATCGATCTCCAGGCCTTCATCCTCAAAGAACCCCAAGGCCAGAGCGACGTACTGCGGAGCATAGAACACAGATCGGACGACCTCGGACAGACTCACCTTCTGCAGGGTCTGCCCCGACGCGGTGGCTCCCAGCAGAACAGCCACCACGATCACTGCCGCAATGAGCACAACCCACTTCCTTCTCTCCAACACAAATCCCCCCTTCAGTTACCTTGTATAGTATTCTGGTGCCGGGAAGGTGTGCGGAAGGGGAGAAAAAAGAAGGCCTGCACAGGCGCACCCAGACGCGAAAAAAGAGGCCCGCCAGGGACCTCTCCTGTCTGCAGCACTGAACTCCTCACTCACCCGGTTCGGGGACGGGCGAACCGTAGAAGAATATCTCTTGGCCTTCGCCGCTCACAACGTACTCCGTGGGCGTGAACAGCCAGCCTTCCTTGAAGGCAGTTACTATGTACGTCCCCTTGAAGCCTGACTTGGAAAAGGACCCGTCAACCTGGGTGCGAACTGTTCCCACCACTTCTCCGCCGGTGTTAGCGAAGATGACCAGCACATCTGCCAGACCGAACCCGCGGTCATTTGCGACTCGACCGCTCACGGAGAAAGGAACCCTTTCAGCTACGAATGTGAGGACGTCTCCCTCGCCCTTGACGTTTTGGGATTCCGGCTGGATGATCCACCCATCTTTGCTGGCCGTCACCTTTGAGCCTTTCTTGGCCCGCAAAAGGCTCCAGCCGCCATCCGCGCTGGTAACAGTGGTGCCACCCGGGTTGACATCGATCTGCACCCCGCCGACTCCAAGACCCGTGTCCTTGTCGACAACCGTGCCAGACACATACAGATCGGGTGTCTTGACGTTGAGGCAACCAACAAGCCCCAGAGAGACAAGCAGCAGAACGGCAGCCCAACCCAAACTTCGCTTCATAAAGGAGTCCCCCTTTGTTCCGATCAACGAAGCGAGTTACTTCAGAAAAAAGTACATTACGATCGCAGCCACAGCCAAGCTAGGCCCGAACGGAATCGGAGTCTTGCGATCCTGCTTCGTTACATATAGGTAGATGATGCCACCTATGGATCCCAACAGAGAAGCTCCGAAAAGGACGTAGAAAACGGCCTTCCAGCCTGAAAACGCCCCGATCATAGCCATGAGCTTGGCATCGCCCATGCCCATGCCGCCGCGAGATATGACCGCGATCAACGTTATGAGACCAAAGCCGACGACAGCCCCAAGGACGCTATCCAGCACGGAGCCTGTCCAACCGAGCACCGAAAAAGCAAAACCCAGAACAACCCCTGGTAGAGTAAGGACGTTGGGCAGGATCTTGTGATCCAAATCAATGAAAGCAAGGACGAGAAGAAGCGAAAAGAAAACGCAGCCAACAACGAACTCAGTCCAAGCAGGGCTTGTCCACGCAACGAAGGCAAAACCCAAACCGGTCAAGAACTCCACCAAAGGATAGCGCCACGAGATCCTCTCTCCACATGCCCTGCACCGGCCGCGCTGCAAAAAGAAACTGAGAAGGGGAACAAGTTCAACAGGACCAAGACGATGGCCGCATTTCGGGCAACTCGAACCAGGCTTTACTACCGATAGCCCTCGCGGCACACGATAGATAACCACATTGAGGAAACTGCCAAAAGCGAGACCGAATAAGAAGGAACACAGAGCAACCACTAATTCCACACCTTGTCGTCCCCCCGTCCCGAGAGCCAAAACGCTCGTCAAGGCAGAAAGCAAGCCTGAACTCTACCCATAACAAAGCGCTACAGTCGTGCGCGCACTACGTTCTGTCAGCAGAGCAGCCCCCGCACAGTCACAAGACAGTACGAGCCGTCACATCAAACTCACCAAAACGCCATCAACTCGGTTTTACATATGCGATCGCCTTTCCATCCTGATCCCGATTGAGGCGCGAGTTGAGAAGTTTGATGGTCTTCGTCACTGACGCCTCCCTACCAGATTTTCTGGAACGGACAGTGATTTCGGCGACGAGCAGAGACGCGAACTCCGTTAGTCCTTCTTCTAGATCAGATGCCATGGCACGAAAGCGAACGTCGAACTCGGCGTCGGAATCTGCAAATACGTCTTGCGGAGAGCCTTTCCCCTTTTGAAGCCAAACGATCCCTCCGTCACTGTACAACAGGTAAGACTCACCGGAGAGGCTCCGTGCATCGTCTCTGTTCGAAAAGACTTCGACACCGACGCCGAACGTCAATTCCTTGGTGAGGAAAGACGCCGCATGTCTTGCCTCTTGCTGAAGGAACGTCTGCTCGCTCGCCTTAACATACAGGTTTGAGAGAAGGAAGAAGGAACTGGCGACGAGAGCTGTGGCGAGGCCGATAAGCGACACCGAGACGATAACCTGGGTCTATGTTACAATTCCGGACATGATGATAAGATAGTACTATGAGAGCAAAGGAGACTGATCATGTCCAAAATCCGAAAGCGCTATGACGATGAGTTCCGCAAGAACGCAGTCAAACTCAGTTACGTCACTACAAAGCCCATTAAGG
>DURQ01000100.1 GCA_012840725.1 Bacillota bacterium | reverse complement strand
TTGCCGCCGGACTGCCAGACAAGGCCGACCCACCAGAGAGCGTAGCCAAGAGGCGGTGCGTTGAACTCGAGTTCGGGAGCGGCTGCTTTGAACTTGCGGGCCGTCTCAGCAAACTCGTCCCAGGTCTTGGGCGGCTGCAGGCCGTATTTGTCAAACAGGTCTTGACGGTAGAACAGGGCGATGGCGCCGCTGTCCTGCGGAGTTCCGTAGATCTGGCCGTCCATGGCGCACCAGCCGAGTGCTGCTTCGCCGTAGAGCTCAATGAAGGTGTCCACATCGAGCCACTTGTTGATGGGTTGGAAAGCGCCCAGGTCCATGTACTCGGGTGCGAAAGAGTACTCGACCATCAGGACGTCGGGCAGACCGGAACCTGCCGCCAGAGCGGTTTGGGCCTTTTCATAGTGAACGCCAAAGTCTTCCCAAACCACAGTGATGTTCGGGTATGCTTTCTGGAACTCTTCGATGGAGTAGTTCTCATTACTGGTCCAAGCCCACATGGTGATCGTCGTAGGCGGGCCTGAATACTCAGGATAGTAGTCGGCGGCAAATACGCTGACGCTCATGAGAAGGACCAACACTAACGCTGCACAAACCCTTTTCATTCACTCTTCCCTCCTATTTGATTTCCTTTTCCACCACTGCACCACTTCACAACCCTTAAGCAGCCGTCTGCAGCATCCCTCCTTCGCTGAATAAAACAGAGCGACCAACCCGAGGGCAGCAGCCCTCGAGATGGCACGTGATCCACCTGTTCAAGGTAAGAGGTCCGACATCTCAGAGACTTATTCGTTGGACCTTCACCTTTTCCTGTTAACCGGATGACATATTTTTAACTACGTTACCTCGTTGTGCATTTCTGAGTGATGTCAAAACCGCTCTAGAACTAGTATTTTGGCACAAACGTAAATAATCCTCCTGAAATAAGCACAAAAGGTCATGAGTTTTTTGGAGGATTTTTAAGAAGGCAGTTGAAATAAACGACAGAGGTCCGACATCCTTCATCTTCCAACACGATTGCGGGGTGATCGATGGCTTAGATAGGATGTCGATTGCTGGCGGTGTGGTGTTGAATGGACGAGCCAGAAAGGAACGTCAGTCATCAAAACGAGGAGGAGACAGATGAAGTCAAGAATCCTGCTGTTGGCGGCAGTGCTGAGCGTTTGTCTTGTCTTTTCAGGTGTTCTCCATGCTGCTGAACCGCCCAGGAACGAGACCCTGATCGCCGACATCCTCACCGGAAAGGTCGGCAATCCGGGGAACTTCAACTTCTGGGCAACCTGGGTCGGCAACGACAAGGGTCTGCAGCAGCTGGTCATCGATCCGCTGTGGATAGCCGACTACGTAACCGGCGAGATGATCAATGTTCTCGCCAAGGAAAACCCGATCTACAATGACGATCTCACCACCATGACTGTCAAGCTGCGTGAGGGCATCTACTGGAACGACGGCGTGCCCTTCACTGCGGATGACGTGGTGTACACGGTGGAGCTATCCATGGCCACCCCGGGCTTTGGTTATCACACCCAGTTCAACCAGGACGTTGCCAAGGTCTACAAAACAGATGATTACACGGTAGTTTTCGAACTGACACAGCCCAACTCCCGTTTCCACTACAACTTCCTGGATCGCTGGGGCGCCTGCCGCATCTTGCCCAAGCACGTGTTTGAAACAGTAGAAGATCCGCTGAGCTTCCAGTTTAACCCCCCCGTAGGTACGGGCCCGTACAAGCTGGTCGACTACGATCTGGGAGGCTACTGGTTCCTCTATGAACTCAGGGAAGACTGGGAGCGGACTGCCACCGGTATGCTCTACGGCAAGCCTGCACCCAAGTATGTGAAGTTCCACTATGTTGGCGATGCATCCAAGAAGGCCATGGCCATGATCAACCACGAACTGGATATGGCCGACCTGAGCCCTGAGTCCCTGGAAGTTGTGCTCGGAAGGAACGAGTACGCGAGCGGCTATTACAAAGACTTCCCCTGGGCCGAGCTCCTGCATCCCTGCGTAACCGGTGCAGCGTTCAACACCTTGGTTCCGCCCTTCGACAATCCTGAAGTACGCTGGGCACTGAACTTGGCGCTGGACGCCAAGAACCTGGCCATGACCGCCTACAACGGCGCTGCGGCTTTCGCTCCGGCGTACATCCCGGCGCTGCTTCCGTACTACGAGCATTATTACGAGAGGCTGCTCCCCTATCTGGAAGAGTACACTCTGGAGATCGACGGCGAGAAGTACAAGATCTTCAACTCCAACCTGCCGTTCGAGATGGCCGAAGAGGCCAGGAGCAGAGGGTACGATGTGCCTGAGACAGAGGACGAAATCAGAGTGATGTTCGGCTACGGCTGGTGGAAACACTCGCCGGAACTGGCTGAGAAGCTCCTGCTGAAGAATGGCTTTACCAGGGGCAGAGATGGCAAGTGGCTGCTGCCCGACGGCACCCCCTGGAAGATCGAGATCATCTGCCTGACGGCGTCCACGAACCCCTCGTTCAAGTGGGCTTTTGCCATAGCCAACCAGTGGGCAGCCTTCGGCATCGACTGCGAGGCCATTCCTACTGAACAGTGCCAGGCTTTGACCGAGAGCGGCGACTACATGGTAGTAGGCGGCCAGCCGGCAGCTGAGCCCTTTGGTGCTGGCATCGACCTCTACAGAGGTCTGAACGTTTACCATTCCCAGTACTGGAAGCCTCTGGGCGAGAAGCTCGTCGGCCACCAGTCTCGGTGGGTGAATGAGGAAATCGACTACTACATCGAAGAGATGGAGAAGACCGATTACAGCGATCCCAAGAACATCGATCTGGCGATCGAGGTCGCGAAGATCCTCATTGATGGGCAGCCCGGCGTGTCCGTGGCCTCCTTCCCGGGCTTCATGGGCCTCGACAACTACTATTGGACCAACTATCCCACTGGAGACAATCCCTACTGTGTTCCGTGGTATCACTGGCCGAACCTGAAGTTCATGCTGCCATTCCTCCAGCCGACGGGACGTTAGAAGACCCTGCGAAGCCTCCCTCTCCAGGGAGGCTTCTTAACAATCGTTTTGAATATTCCAGTGTGGAGGGTTCGTCTTGCTCAAGAAGTACTATATCCCGCGCCTGATCCAGTATTTCACCGTCTTGTTCATCGGAGTGACGCTGGTCTTCGTGATCCCCCGCCTGCTCCCATCCAACCCGGTGGAGCACCAGCTGAGCAGGATGATGGCCCAAGGGCAGTACCTTGACCCCTCGGCCATCCAAGCGATTCGGGAGACTCTGGAACAGCTTTACGGCCTGAAAGGCGGCATCTTCGAGCAGTACGTGGACTACTTCAAACGGCTGTTCACCGGGGATTTGGGCCCCTCTTTTACCCAGTTTCCCACTCCTGTCACGACCTTGATCAGACAGTCCCTGCCCTGGACGTTGGGGCTTCTCCTCGCGTCCTTGAGTATCTCCTGGATCGTGGGGACCGTATTGGGCGGAATCAGGGTCAGCTTCCCCCGTTCGAAGTTAGCCAGGCTGATCGAGCTCTTGATCATGGGAGTCAGGCCGATTCCCTACTACATCGTCGCGCTGGTTCTACTGATCCTCTTTGCCTTCCTGTGGCCGATCTTCCCCATGTCCGGAGGTTACAGAATGGGGGTCAAACCTGGGTTTAACCTCCCGTTCATCCTGGATCTGCTGCGCCATGCCTTTCTACCGATCCTGTCCATGGTGATTATCGAGATCGGAGGCTGGTTCCTGCAGATGCGCAATGTGGCCTCTAACATCGTGGAAGAAGACTACGTGGTCTACGCCGAGGCTTCAGGACTGCCAAAGGCCAAGATCATCTTCATGTACATCGTGCGCAATGCCATCATTCCACAGATAACGGGGTTTGCTCTCAACATTGGATTCATCTTTGGGGGGGCTCTGATCACCGAAATTGTCTTCGCCTACCCCGGTATGGGCTATCTGCTGTACTCTGCTATCCTGGCAGGAGACTACAACCTGATCATGGGGATCAACATCTTTTCCATTGTGGGTGTTTCCACGGCTATGCTCATCGTGGATCTGATCTACCCGCTGCTCGATCCCCGGGTTCGGTATCAGTGAGGGGGTGCTCTAGGTGTTTCGCGTGATCCGTGACCTATACAGAAATGATGGTAGATTTGCCTTTGGCTTTACGGTGCTGGTCTTTTTTGTAGTCATCTCCTTTGTCTCCCTCCTTTCGCCCTACGATATGCGGGCGTGGAACGCGGTTCCAAGAGATCTGCGGCCGAGCTCCAAGTATCCTCTGGGCACCAACTCCATCGGGCAGGACATCATGTGGCAGGCCATGGTCGCGACCAAGAACTCCCTGCTCTTGGGGGTAATCGCCGCGACTATCTCCCGGGTGATTGCGATCGTTGTGGGGCTTTTGAGCGGGTATAAGGGCGGGCTTTTCGACAGGATCGTCATGGTCTTGACGGACAGCTTCATTATCCTACCCATGTTCCCCATTCTGATCCTCATCGCCACCATCCTCCGCAGTTCGCTGAACATGGTTGTTCTGGGCGTGGTGATCGGCCTATTTGGCTGGGCGTGGGACGCGAGGTTGTTCCGTTCCCAGATTCTGAGCCTCAAAGAACGGGAGTTCACGAGAACAGCGGTCTTTTCTGGGCTCGGGACGTTTAAGATCGTCCTGACCGAACACCTGCCCTACATCATTCCTCTGGTCATGTCCACTGTGATCAACAACATGATCTGGGTGATCGGTATGGAAGTGACCCTCTCCCAGCTGGGACTCTCCAACCTGAACACACCGACCATCGGCACCATGATCTACTGGGCGCTGCAGTATCAAGCCATTTTCCTGGAGAGATGGAACTGGATCCTGACGCCAGTCACCATCTGCGTGGCCCTGATCTTGGGGCTTTACATGCTGTCCACCAGCATCAGCGAGTACCTCGATCCCCGCACCAGGCTGCAGATGATTAGGAAGGGGTGAAGACATGGCCATCTTGGAAGTTGACAACCTCAAAGCGTATTACGTCACCCAAACTTTCGGACGCAGCAGTACGGTCCGGGCCGTGGACGGTGTCTCCTTTCACGTCAACAAGAATGAGATCTACGGGATCGCCGGGGAGTCGGGGTGCGGCAAGTCAACCCTGCTCAAGGCGATCAGCGGCCTCGTCAAGCCGCCCCTGCAGATCTTGGGCGGCGAGATCCGCTACAACTTCGCAGACCAGCAGCTGAACATCCTTGACCTAAAAGACGAAAAGCAGAGACGCCGGCTGCGGGGGGCACGCATTTCCCTGATCCCGCAGGGTTCCATGAGTGTGCTCAATCCAGTACGCCGGATCAAGAAGTCCTTCGAAGATGTAATCTACGCGCATCTGGACGTAAGCGAGGGGGAGTTTGAGGAGCTGGTCAAGAATCACCTGGAGGCACTGGGTCTGGACTGGACGGTCATGCACACCTATCCACACCAGCTCTCGGGGGGTATGAGGCAGCGCGTCACTATTGCCCTGTCCACCATCCTCCGCCCGGAGATCATCTTCGCTGATGAACCCACAACGGCCCTCGATGTGGTGGTGCAGCGCGGCGTGATCCAGCTTATCAAGAAGATCAAAGAAGAACAGCAGAACACCCTGATTTTGGTGACCCACGACATGTCCGTCCATGCCACCCTCTGCGATCGCCTGGCCGTGATGTATGCCGGGGAGATCGTGGAGGAGGGCGATGTGAAGTCACTCTTCGGCTCGCCCAAGCATCCGTATACCTCCATGCTCTTAAGCTCGCTTCCGAAGATAGGCGACAAGTCGGCCCGGGTCAGCGCGCCGGGGGCTCCGCCTTCACTGGCCAATCCTCCAGCGGGCTGCAGGTTTCACCCCCGCTGCCCGTACGCTGTGGACCGCTGCCGGCAGGAAACGCCGGCTCTGCGCCAGCTGAACGAGACCCACAGGGTGGCCTGCTTCCTCCAGGAAGCGGGAAGCATGGAGCTGCAAGGGAGGGCCGCCAATGAACAGTGAAAAACTGCTGGTAGTAGATAACGTGACCAAGGTCTTCACCAAAGGCCAGGGCTTTGTCAAATCCAAGATCGAGGCTGTGAGCCGGGTCTCCTTTGCACTGGAGCGGAACCGCCCCGAGATCTTCACCCTGGCGGGAGAGAGCGGAAGCGGAAAATCCACCGTGGCCAAGCTCATCTTGGGCTTTGAAATCCCGACCACGGGAAGTATCGTCTACAAGGGGAACCCAGTAGGCGGCCTGAAGGGGAAAAGGGAGTTCATCAAGGACGTTCAGCCCATTTTCCAGAACCCCTTTGAGACCTTTAACCCTCTGAAAAAGGTGCAGAGCTACTTCCATGACACGGAGCGCAACTTTTCCAAGTTTTCTCCCGGGAAGTACCCCCTGACAGAGCGGGCTCTGGAGCTCGTAGGCCTGACGGCCTCCGAGATCAAGGACAAGTATCCGAGCGAGATGTCCGGGGGTCAGCTGCAGAGAGCGTCCATCGCCCGCGCCCTGATCACCAATCCCTCGCTGCTCATCGCCGATGAGCCCGTTTCCATGATCGATGCTTCACTGCGCATGTCCGTGGTCAACTTGTTCAAAAGGCTCAAGGATGAGCAGAAGGTGAGCATCATCTACATCACCCACGATCTGGCCACCGCCTACTACATCAGCGACCGCATCGCCATCATGCTGCGGGGTCAGTTTGTGGAGGTGGGTGCGGTGAAGAAAGTGCTGGACGAGCCGCTGCATCCCTACAGCCAGCTGCTGAAGGCCTCGGTGCCGGCGCCTGACCCGGAGACAAGGTGGAGCGAGGATATCACCTTGAGCGATCTGGAGACCAGGGAGTACACGAGGAAAGGGTGTAAGTTTGCAGGCAGATGTCCCAAGGCCTTTGACCTCTGCCGTGAGCAGGAGCCAGAGCACCACGCCGTAGATGACCGGTTGGTGAAGTGCCATCTGTATGCTTAGCAAGCAAAACAAACATAGAGCTGAAAAGAGAATCATCTGCAGGAGGAACCAAGGAGTATGTTGAGAGCAGCGATCATCGGATATGGCGGCATGGGGAAGTGGCATCACGAGGCGCTCAGAACACAGGTGCCTGAGATAGAAGTGACAGGTGCCTATGATGTGCGCCCGGAAGCAAACGAAGAAGCGCTGGCCAACGGGCTTAAGGCCTATGGCACGGCTCAAGAGGTATTTGGCGATGATGAAATCGATCTAGTGATCATCGCCACCCCCAACGATTCACACAAGGACTACATTCTCTCGGGACTGCGCAGCGGGAAGCATGTGGTATGTGAAAAGCCCGTTGTGCTGAGTTCGGCAGATCTGCAGGAGATCATGGCCGAGGCAGAGCGCTCCCCCGGGCTCTTTACCATCCACCAAAACCGCAGGTGGGACAAGGATTTCCGGATCGTAAAGGCAATCCTTGATGAGGACGCCATCGGCAAGCCCTATTTCATCGAAAGCCGCGTGAACGGGTCCAGCGTGTTCCTCCACGGCTGGCGCGACTACAAGATCAACGGCGGCGGGATGCTCTACGACTGGGGCGTGCACCTGATCGACCAGGCTCTGCAGCTCATCCCGGAAAGAGTGACGTCGGTAACGGCGCATCTCTTCAACGTCCATTCCAAAGAGGTGGACGACAACGTGAAGCTCCTGCTGAGCTTCGCCGGCGGAACATCAATGCTGTTGGAGGTCGCCACGAACTGCTTCATCCCGGCGCCGAGATGGCATGTTTCCGGCAGGGATGGAACGGCTGTCATCTACAACTGGCAGTGCGAAGGGAAGATCGTGCAGCTCGCGGACAAGAACGCCCTCAAGTGGGAGAGTGACATCGTCTACACCGCTGCCGGGCCCACCCGGACCATGGCGCCGCGCCCGGTGAACACCACAGTGGAGAAACCGCTGCCCCACATCCTGGACGCCCGGGGCAGGGAGTACCACCGCTGGTCTTCCGCGGACATCTACTACCACAATCTGCTGGAGGCGATCCGCGGGGAGGCCGAACTCTTGGTCAAGCCCGAAGAAGCCCTGCGGGTGCTGCAGGTAATCGAGCTGGCATTTGAGTCAGCAGAGAAGGGATCTGGTATCGCCTGTCTGATTTAGGATCAAAGAGAATTCACATATAGGGAGGCATGTGCATGGAGACAACCAAGGTTGCTGTTGTCGGTGTAGGAGACATCAGCGGCATCTATCTGCAGAACCTTACCCAGCTTTTCAAACAGGTTGAGGTAGTGGGCGTCTGCGATCTGGTGCGGGAAAAGGCAGAGAGAGGGCAGGAACGCTTCGGCATCCCCAAAATCTACGAAACCATGTACGACGCTTTTGCCGATGAGGAGGTAGAGATCATCCTCAACCTTACCCGCCCCTACGAGCACTTCGGGGTTACGAAGGCGGCTCTGGAAGCAGGCAAACACGTCTACTCCGAAAAACCCCTGGGAGCCTCGAAGGAAGAGGGCGAGCAGCTGGTTGCCCTGGCCAAGGAAAAGGGGCTTTTGATCGGCGGAGCGCCAGATACCTTCCTGGGCGCTTCCCTCCAGACC
>DURQ01000099.1 GCA_012840725.1 Bacillota bacterium | reverse complement strand
GATCTCGGTGGTCAACCCCGCGGAAAGGCTGGAGAAACTAGCCGAGGAGCTGGCCTCAAGGTTCGGGCTCAAGGAGTGCCGGGTCTGTCCCAGCGAGCCAAGTTACGAGGATCTCCAGGCCAGGCTGGCGTACCAGGCAGGAGAACTCTTCCTGGCGAACCTCAAGGCCGGTGACGTCGTCGGCTTGGGACTGAGCTCGTCCATCCACAGAATGGTTGAGCTCATGCCCGAATCTTCAGAGTACCCCTGTCTGCAGTTTGTGCCCGTTTCGGGAGGCACGGGCTGGTCTAGGGAGCCCCAGATCAACTACACCGTTCAGCTGGCAGCCTCTAAGCTGCACGGCGATTATGTGAACCTGAATATCCCCCTGTTTATCAATGAACCAACCATCGTGGCCCGGCTCCTGGAGGAGGAATCCATAAAAGAAGTCATCTCCCTTTGGGACCAGCTCTCAATCTGCGTAGTGGGCATTGGGGCAGCTCACCAGGATGCGCCGCAGCCCATGCGCATACCCGCCCAGACTCCGAGCAGCGAAGCAACCGCGGCTGTTTGCGGCTGGTTTTTTGATGACCACGGAAGGAAACTCGAAGGCAAGCCCACCGCTTCCGTCAGCATCGAGCAGCTCCGCCGCACGCCTACCGTCATGGCCATCGCCGGCGGCCGCTTCAAAGCCACTGCAGTGCTGTCAGTGCTCAGAGCGGGTTTCTGCACCCATCTCGTGACGGATGAAGACGCTGCCAGGGCCATCCTCCACATGACAGAGGTTGATTCGTAAGCGGACCTTGGCCACTCATGTTGAGTTCGCCATTTCTTTCATCGAGTTCGAACAACATAAGAGAACCCTCGCGTTCCATCAACCATGGAAAGCGAGGGTTTTTGGCGGTTCGGGGGCTAGTCGCGGTCTTCTGCCCTGCTTATGTTCTTTGCGATGATCTGGCCAGTTGCGTTCTTTCCGGTGATCCTGAAGACGTACTCGTCGGTCTCGGCAACGCTGAAGGTGAAGGTGCGAGCCGGCAGGTCACTGCCGATGTACGGTTCGCTTCCCTTCAGGCCGGTCACGGTTAACCCGATCTGGCCGCCTGTGCGGGCGACCTCCACCTGCACGACATCGCCAGCCGTCAGAGAGAGCTGGCACTTGCTGCTCCCACTGAATTTGGAGAAGTCCATGGAAAAACCTGTTCCGTCTGGGTTATCAAGAATTACGATGCGTCCGCCAGAGGCGCAGGCCGTAAGCAGGAGTGCGCCTGCAAGAAGTACTACAGTGGCGATGATCAGTCTCCTATGAAACATGCGATTACCTCCCTGACAAACCTGTCCCTTTCGTTGATCCACGGACTGTGTGCCGAGTGTTCAAACCAGACAATGCCCTTCGCCGGGGCCTCCAAAACCTGCTCATACTCTTCCGCCAGTACTGTTGGAGCATTGACATCATAGCGCCCGAGGAAGAAGTACACTGGTACCTCAAGCTTGGCGTAGTCTGTCCTGAGGTCAATTCCGTACAGCTGCTGGTACACATGGTTAAAGGTGTTGACTATGCCCCGCAGAAAGTTGATCTTGTCCAGCAATCCGTATTCCGACGAACCCAAGTCCCTCAAGGTGTTGTACCCAGGATTGTGGACGGCGGGATGGCTCGCCATGTAGCTGCTCAGATAGTTGAGGTATGATGCGCTTTTCCAGGTGACACCCCTGCCGTAGTAGGGCGGCTCTCCGTTCGCCTTGAGCGTGGCCACCAGTCGGGAATCGCCGTTCTTTTCCGCCATTTCCATGGCCAAGGCGTAGTCCATGCGCTCGGTCTCGACAAAGTCAACCATCTGGCCGGTGCCGATGAAGCCGTGGTAGGCCTCGGGGTACCTGCTCACCAGGAAAATCCCCAGGGCACTGCCCCAAGACTCCCCGATGAGGCAGATCTTCTCCTCGCCGAAACGATCCCTGAGGTAGTCGGTGAGGGCCATGCCGTCCTCGATGTACGTTTCAGGGGTGATGTTTTTGATCTTGTCCGCGTAGTAAGACTTACCGGAGCCGGGCTGATCCCAGTTCACGACGACAAAATGCTGCTCCAGCTCAGCCAGTTCATGGCGAACCGCGCCCATCTGCGTCCCGCCGGGGCCTCCCGCCAGGAAGAGGAGCACGGGTTTGTCCCTGTCCCAGCCCCTTATGCTGATCCACTGCTTCCTTCCGTTCAGCTCGAGCCGTATGAGCTCGGAAATGCCGTTCGGCGATTTGATGGGCGGCGTTGAGGCAGTTAACTGGGAGAAGGCGATGAATGCTGCGTTCACGGCTAGCAAAACCGCTAGAAACACCGCTGCCTTCTTCATTCGCATCAACTGGTTGGACTGGGCCGTGCCCCGCCACTGAGCGATGAGGCGGTTGGCCGAGAAAAAGAGGAGCACGACCAGAACGACAATCGTCACGATGGTGAGCACCAGGAAGATGATGATCTGGCTCAAGGCGAAAACCCCCAATAAAAAAGCTGTACTAAAGGTTCATATCCACCACGGGCTAATATACCAGGGGAACCTTTCGTACAGCTGAACCCAACCTTACATCAACCTTAAATCGTGGGAAGGGTGATTGCAAACGCGGTGCCCTTAACCTCACCGCTCTGCAGGCTCAGATCTCCGCCGTGGGCTTGAGCGATCCTCCTGGCGATGGAAAGCCCCAGACCGCTGCCGCCTGTCTGCGCTCTGCGGGCGCTGTCCACCCGGACAAAGGGCTTGAAAATGTCCTCTCGCAGATGCTCCGGGATCCCCACCCCGTCATCGCGGAAAGTGACCACTGCCTTGCCGGCCTTTGCTGAAAGGCTGACCGAGACAGTCGTGCCCGGGGGGTTGTAGCGCAGGGCATTGCCTGCCAGGTTCTGCACGATCCGGCCGAGCCGGTCTGAATCTAGAAGGGCGTAGACGCTCTCTTCGGGTATGTCAAACTCATACCGAAACCCAGCCTGATCCATCTGGGGGATGAGCTCAGCGCACAGCTGGCGCAGGACTTCACACAGATCAACACGCTCTTTTTTCAAAGAGAACTCTGGGCTGTCCAGCTGGGAAAGCTCGAACAGCTCGCTGAGGAGCCGGTTGGCCCTCTGGCTGTTTTGAAGGATGATCCCAAGGCTGCGCTCGAGCTCCTCCCTGCTCAGGTTTGGCTTTTTGCAGAGCCGCTCCGCATAGCCCTGGATGCTGGACATGGGGTTTTTCAGATCGTGGGAAACATCGAGGATAAGCCTCTTTCGATCCTCTTCCGCTTTCTGCCGCAGAGCCATCTCCCGCTCGATGCGGGCTGCCATGTCGTTAAATGTATTCTGCAGCTCCGCAAACTCATTCTTTAAGTGAAGGTCCACCCGGGCCCCATAGTCTCCCTCCCGTAGGCGCCGCGTGCTTTCCGTGAGCCTGCGCAGGGGCATGGTGATCTGAGCAGCGGTGACGGCCGAAAAAGGGGCCGTAAGGGCCAGGATCATAAGCAGGAAGGCCCCGAGAACCCCAGCTACGATCAAGACAGCGAGGGGGAAGTCACCCGCCGCGGCCTTGGGGTTCACGATCAGGGAGAAGTCAACCCGGATGGAGGCGGGAAATGTGACGATCAGCCAGAACTGCCGGTCGGGGTTGTAGAGGATGTCGTGGTGGAAAGGCGTGCTTTTGTGCTTGCTCCAGGCCAGAAATTCCGTGAATTCTGCAGGAGTGAGCTGGCCTTCGGGAAGGGCATCGGCCCCCTCCGAACGCACGACACGGAAGTCTCTGTCGACCACGGTGATGCTGCCGCCGCTCCGCACCACGGAGGAGGCATCAACCTGCAGGTAATCATCGCGCATGAGCACACTGGCCGGATACCTGTCTTTGGCAAAGGCCTTTGCCGCGATGCGGCTGGCAGCAGCCAGGAAGCAAAGTGCCAGCACCGTGGAGAGGAGAACCAGGACACCGACAAGCAGGTAGTAGGCGAAGAACTGCCGAGATATCTTGGCCTTCATTGCCGTTCCCCCGTGTAGTGGAGCTTGTAGCCGATGCCTCGGATGGTCTTGAGATAGAGTGGCTGGTGCGGGTCCTCTTCGATCTTGCTCCGCAGCCTGCTCATGTGCACCATCACCGTGTTGTCATCGTAGTAGAAGTCCTCATCCCAAACCGCCTGGTAGATCTGGCGCTTGGTAAAGACACGCTCAGGGTTCTCCATAAAGAGCAGAAGGAGCTTGAACTCCTTGGCGCCGAGTTCCAGGGGAATACCATCTCTAAATGCGCAGCAAGCTTCCCGGTCAAGGGAAAGGAACCCGTAGGTGAGCCTTCCAGGAGACTGCCCTCCGGAACCAAGATACTGAGTGCTCCGGCGCAGGTGAGCGCCGACACGGGCCACGAGCTCCGCTACGGAGAACGGTTTGGACATGTAGTCGTCCGCCCCCAAACCCAACCCCAAGACCTTGTCCACTTCATCTGTACGGGCAGTCAAGAGGATCACCGGCAGCACACTGCGCTCCCGTATGCGCCGCAGGAGGGTGAACCCGTCCATCACGGGCATCATAACGTCCAGAACAGCCAGATCCACCTGCTGTTCGTTCAAAATGTCCCAGGCCTCTTTCCCGTTCTGAGCGGTCACGACGGAATAGCCGCAGTCTTCCAGGCTGACCTTGATCAAGCTGCGGATATCCCCTTCGTCATCTGCTACCAGGATCCTCATGGGCGCTCCTCCCGACTCCTCAGCATAGTCTAGCGGCACATTTCCCTTCGCCACACCTGTTTTCATTTCCTGGTAGGAAGGCAAAAAGATGCCCCCGCTGACTCGCCATGTGGGGCGAATCTGCAGGGGCTTCTGGGAGGAGTTCACACTCTTTGTTTTTCGCTGGTGGACAAGAGCCGCTGCACCTCTGCCAGCTTCGGCATGGCGGGGATGCCGCCTTTGCGGGTCACAACCAATGCACCGATGGCATTGGCAAAGCGCACGCTGCTTGCCATCTCTTCACCCGTCCACGCTTCGAGAGCCTTGCCTCGCCGCAGGATTTCATACAGCATCCCGCCTAAGAACCCGTCGCCGGCTCCAGTTGCATCGACCGCCTGCACCTGGAATCCCGGCACCCTGCCGTTCAGCTCACCGAGGCGGAAGTAACATCCATCCTTTCCCAAAGTAACAAGGAGCAGGCGCAGACCGTAATCGCGGCTGAGCTGTGCGCTGCCCGCCTCCAGATCATCAGTCCCGGTAAGAAACTCAAGCTCCTCGTGGGAGATCTTAACTAGATCTGCCTGGCGCATCACCGCCAGGATTTGGCGCCTGGCCTCCTCCAAGCTGGGCCACAAAGGAGGACGCAGATTGGGGTCGTAGGATACGAGCATCCCTTTCTCCTTGGCCCAGCGCAGCGCGGTCAAAGTGGCGCTGCGGGACGGATCGTTGGTCAGGGATAGGGAGCCAAAATGGAAGATGGCGGCGTTCAGCTGGGCTCTGTCGATCTCGTCCGGGCGCAGCAGGGTGTCCGCACCTGGTTTCCGGAAAAAGCTGAAGGAACGGTCTCCATCGGGGTGCAGGTGCACAAAGGCCAGAGTGGTGTTGGCCTCAGAATCGAGAATCAGTCCTTTCGTGCAGATCCCCCGCTCCGCCAGTACATCCCTCAGAAAGCGGCCAAACTCATCGTCGCCGACCTTCCCAAGGAAAGCTGTCTTTTTTCCAAGCTCAGCCAGGCAGGCAAGCACATTGGCTGGAGCACCGCCTGGATTGCATTCATATAAGGCGTTTCCGTTGTCTGACTTCCCCGCTGGGGTGAAGTCGATAAGCAATTCGCCGAGAGCTACCACATCGTACACAAAGCTCAACTCCTCGCCTGCAGTTTCCACATGGCCAGATCAACCTTGAGAGGGCCTCCCTGCGAAGAGAGTTCGGCCTCAAGCACCCCCGAAGGCGGGTAGATCCGGGCGGTGATGCAGGCAGCCTCTCCCTCGCCGAAGACTTCCAACGATGAGCGGTCCAAGAAGATCCTTACTTCCTGCGATCGCTGCTCCGGCGCCAGCCCGCTCGAGTAGCATCCCCGCTCTCCCCAGGCAGCCGCCCTTGTGTCCAGGTAAAGCCGCTGCCCCCGGATACCTACAGTGACCCACTCCCCGCTCCCCATATCTTTGAAACGAATTGCCAGTTCTCCTCCGGAGACCGCAGCCCCATCCGCCCCCAGAACGAGCTCCACTCCGCTGCTGCGCAGGTCGCAGGGGGGTAAGGCCGCTGTTTCGCCGTTCAGGACGAGACCGTCAGCAGCGAGGAGTTCAATGCGCAGCCCTGCCGCTTCCGCTGCGGGATAGACCCGCAGCCGCCCGGCCGGATCCAGTGCCAGTTCCCTGGGGAGCGTCAAGGCACCTGCCCAGCGGTGCTCCTGCGTGGGAATCCTCCCTTCCCAAGACTGCATCCAAGCAAGCAGGATCCGTCTTTCTGTACCGTAAAAGGTCTGGGAGGCGTAGAAATCTGGTCCTTTGTCCAGCTCCCCCCAGGACTCTGGCGTAAACCTGCCGGCCTCGTAATCCATTTCGCCGAGGAAATAGATGACCCTGCGTCCCCTTGTTCCCATGGGAGAAACGAGCAGCACATGCTTGCTGCCAAGGGGAAAGACATCAGGGCATTCCCACATGCTTCCCTGGGTTCCATCGCTTTCGGCCAGGACGCCCATGTAGTCCCAGCTGCTTAGGTTATCTGACCTGTACAGGAGCACCCTGCCACCGCCGTCTTTCCCTGAACCTACGGCCATGTACCATCTGCCGCCGTGGCGCCAAACCTTGGGATCTCGAAAGTCTACGGAGCCATCGGATGGAGGCTCTCCGATCAGCGGGTTGCTTGGATCCTTCTCAAAATGGATGCCGTCGGTGCTTGTGGCCCGGCACTGCACCTGCACCAGCTGGCCCCCTTTCTCCCGCACCCCAGTGTAGAACAAGTGGAGCACACCCTCTGCTTCCACAGCGCTCCCCGAAAAGCACCCGGCGGCGTCGTAATCCTCGCTGGGCGCCAGGGCGATGGGCAGGTGCTCCGAGGTGATCAAGTCCCGGCTGCGGGCATGTCCCCAGTACATCGGCCCCCACGCGGAACCGAAGGGATGGTGCTGGTAAAAGACGTGGTAGTAACCTTCGAAATAGACCAGGCCGTTGGGATCGTTCATCCACTGGGCCGGCGGCATGAAATGATAATGCAGCCGGAAGGTATCCACAACCTCAGCCGCAGAAGCCGCCAGCTCCCGCTCTGCCCTGGCCAGACACTCCTCATGCGTCACGCCTTGATGGCTCCTTCCATGACCCCCCGGATGATGTGCTTCTGCAGGGCGATGTAGAATGCGATCACGGGCAGGATGGTGAGCATCAAGGAAGCCATGAGCAGCCCGTAATCGGAGGAGTAGGTGCCGTGGAAGTAAAAGGTGGTGAGCGGCAGGGTACGCCTATCCGCCGAGATCAGCACGAGGGACGGCAGAAGGAAGTCGTTCCAGATCCACAGCACATTGAGGATGATCAGGGACAGGGTGGTTGAGCGGAGCAGTGGGAAGACCACCCGGAAGAAGACCTGCAGGCGCGAGCAGCCGTCGATCATGGCCGCTTCCTCCAGTTCCTTGGGTATGGACTTGATAAACCCGTGATACAGGAAGACCGCGAAGGAAGAGCCAAAGCCCAGGTACATGTAGATCAGGCTCCAGGGGGTGTTCAGCATGCTCAGGCTTCCGTAGATCCTCACCAGGGGGATCATGATGGCCTGGAAGGGGATCAGCATGGAGGCCACCATGGCAAAGAACATCACCTTGTTGATGCGCCAATCAGTGCGCACAAAGAGATAGGCAGTCATGGAGGAAAACACGGCGATGCCGATCACGCTGCAGGTGGTGATCAGGAGAGAGTTCAGGAAAGCTGGAACAAAGCCCATGCGCTGGAAAGCAGTGATGAAGTTGTTCAAAGACCAGGCAGGAGGTAAAGCAAAGGGGTTGGAGACAATCTCTCTCCTGCTCTTAAAGGAGTTGAGGAGCACCAGGAAAAAGGGCGATAGATAAAGGACAAAAAGTGCATAAAGAACGGCATGGCGCAGAATCGCATAGGCGCGGCGGAGTGCCTTCATCACACTTCCACCTCCAGCTTCTTGGTGAAGTATACCTGGGTGAGGCTGATAGCCGCCACCAGGAGGAAGAGGAAGAAGGCTTCAGACTGCCCCACTCCATACTGCTGCGAGAGAAAGGCTTTCTCGTAGACGAACATGCTGATCAGCTGGGTGCTCTTAAAAGGACCCCCGTTGGTAAGGGCAATGTTCACATCATAGACCATGAAGCCGCGCTGGATGGTGAGGAAAACCGTAACGATAAACGCAGGAACCATCAGGGGTAGTACAATCGTCCGCAGGCGCTGGAAACCCGTGGCGCCGTCAATGGTTGCAGCTTCCAGAAGTTCCTTGGGTATGTTGGAAAGGCCAGCAATAAAGATGATCATCATGTAGCCGGAGTACTGCCAGACGGTGACGATGACCAAGGTCCAAAGGGCCTTGTTGGGGTTGGCCAGCCAGGAGGTGGAAAGAAACCCGATGTTCAACGTGCGTCCGAGAAAGACCAGGACGTTGGAGAAAATGAACCGCCAGACCAGACCCAGGATTATCCCGCCGATCAAATTGGGGACGAAGAACCCTGTGCGCAGCAGGTTCTCGCCGAGCACCTTTCCGCCGGTCAGGGCGTAGGCCAGAGAGAACCCTATGGTGTTGACCAAAAGAACGGTGTAAAAGACGTATTTCACCGTGCGCAGGAAGGAAGTCCAAAAAGCCGGGTCCTGGATAACCTGCTTGTAGTTGCTGAAACTGACAAAAGTATAGGCCTTGGAAATGCCGTCCCAGTTGGTGAAGGTCAGGTAGATGCCGAAGAGAAAGGGCAGGATGATTACGGTGATGAAGACCAACGTCGTTGGCCCCGCAAAGAGCAGATAGTTCTTCAGCTTGTCCACGAATCTCTTCTCGCTGGCCAGCACACTTCGCACCTCGCTTCCCAAAAAAAGGGAACATCAGGCAGCGGCACACAGGCCGCCGCCCGACGTTCCTATCCTATTCTACTTCCCCAGCCAATAAGCCTCGATTTCACCCAACAGGCCAGCCCGGTCCACGAAATCGGCGAGGTACTTCTGCATGGAAGCACCCACCTGCGCCCAGTGGTCCGGCGGCAGGTTCAGCACGAAGTTGAGGGTCTTGCCTTCACGAACGTACTCGAGGAGCGATGCCGCCAGCGGATCTTCCGGCACAATCGTTATGTTCTTGAACGCCGGGATGATGCTGGCGTCGATGACCATGCGCTTCTGGCCTTCGGGATCGTAACCCAGCCAGTTCAGGAAGTCCTTCGCAGCCTGCTGCTGCTCAGGAGAGTTCTGCTCCGCATCCATGATGAAGTACTTGGTAACGCCTACGGGAACCTGCGTGTTGCCGTAATCAGCGGGATTGCTGCTGATGGGCACGGGCAGGAAGCCAAACTCACGGTTGTCGGTGAAGTCCTTGATCTGGGGCCAGGTCCAGTTGCCCTGGAACCACACGGCAACTTCGCCTGTACCGATCAGTTCGGTACCGCGGTCGTAGGTGCTGGCCAGTGGATCAATCTTGTCGTAGTTGTACTCCTTCATCAGGTCAAAGGTATCCAACAGGCCGTTAACCTGAGCATTGTCGGCCAGCTTGATTTCGCCCTTCTTCAGGCCTTCCTGGAACTTCTTGATCTCTGCGAAGTCAGGAGACTGGGTAGCATAGGCCAGTGCGAAGAAGTGAGCACCCAAGGACCAGTCTTCGGGACCGATCACGATGGAGGCCTGGCCGCTGGCTTCGATGTCATCGAAGAGCTGGCGCAGGGCATCGATACTGTTGACAGTCTTGGGGTCAAAGGCACGTCCAAGAGCCTTTTCCACAACCGCGCGGTTGTAGATGAAGCCGTAACCTTCAACCGTCACCGGGAAAGCCAGGATCCTGCCGTCGTCTGCCGTTGCCATGCCCAGGCTGTTTTCGATGGCATCGGCAACCCACTTCTCACCGTTGAGGGCCAGGGCGCGATCCTGGAAGAGCAGGACGTCTCCAGCGTCGACCATCAAGAGAGTGGGGGCATTGCCCGAAGCATAGAGCGCCGTAGCTCTCTCAAAGGGCGACTGGCCCACAGGAACGGCGGCGATCTCCACGGTTACTCCCTCGGTGATCGAGCTGTAATAGGCAGCGATCTCTTCGAGTTGAGCTTGGATTTCGCCTTTGGAGTTGAGAACGGTGACGTGAACGTCAGCGGCCAACACGGCGCTGCTCAGTGACAGAACTAACGCCAACACCAGCACACTTAAACTCAACTTAACTCTGCTCACAACTCTTCCTCCTTTTTTTCTTTTATTTGCATTGTATCACGGCCCCAAAACATAGGTCAACCGGTTAACACAAGCTCCGGCTCACCCAAGATTTAGGGCTTGAAGCCGCTTCACTTCGGGATCCCAAAACGAGATAGAAAAGTCGTGCTCCTTGAGGTCGCACTCTAGGACAGCTTCATATTCCCCTTTCCGCCAGGTAAGGCGCAGCCCCGTCTGATCGACGGATTCAACGGAAAACTCACCGTCAAAAGCGGGATAGGAGCTGCGGAAACGCATGAGTTCCACAAGGCGCTTAACGACAGGCCGCTTAAGATCGGCCTCAATCTCTTCTAAGGTGTAGTAGTGGCGGTTGATGTTCCTGCCTACCTTAGTCTTCTCCAAGAGCTCCAGATCATTTTCACCCGCCAGCATGCCCACATAGTAGACCTGAGGGATGCCCGGAGTGAAGAACTGGACAGCCCTGGCCAGAAGATATGCCGCGTCGTTATTGCCCAAGGCGGAGTAATAGGTGCAGTTCAGCTGGTAGACATCGAGGTTATTGTAGGCTGTGGTGTTGTAAATCGGCTTGACATTTGCCCCGCGGGAGAACAGGAAGGCCTTGGTTTCCTCGATCTCCTCTTCTGTCAGAAGATCCTTCACATCCACCACCCCGATGCCGTCATGGGTATCCAGGGTGGTAAACTGCTTGCGCGGGCAGATGCGCAGCCAGTTCAGGAGCCGCTCGTTTCTCCCCGTATAGAGGGCGTGCAGGAGGAGCATGGGCAGGGCAAAATCGTAGACCCAGTAACCCCGCTCCGCCAGCTTAAGCTGGATGGTGTAGTGTTCGTGGATTTCCGGGAGGATCTCAACGCCCAAAGGCGCCAGCACATCCGCAGTGAACTCCAATAGTTCCCACACCTCAGGCTCGACAAAGAAGCAGTTGGTACCCGGCTTTTTGGTGGCGTAGGCAAAGGCGTCCAGGCGGATGATGGCAGCGTTCTGCTGCGCGAGAAACTCGAGGGATTCACGGAAAAACTCCCTGGTCGTCGGGGAATCGACGTTGAGATCGATCTGCTCTTCCGAAAAGGTACACCAGATCTTCTCCTGGGTGCCATCGCCAAAGGTGATCTCCACGTATGGTGGTCGGGGTTTGCGCTGGTAGATGCGGCCTAAGTCTTCGGCAGTGGGTTCTCCGTTAGGCCAGAAGTCCTTGTAGCGGATAAACATGTCGCGGTAGGGGGATGCGTCTTTCTTCTGCACAAAATCGCGGAATTGAGGGGACTGGCGCGACAGGTGGTTGATCATGAAGTCGGCCATCAGGTCGTACTCGGATCCCAGCTCTTTGATCTCTTGGTAGCGGCCAAAGGCAGGATCGACAACTTTGTAATCGATGGGGGCAAACCCCCGATCAGCTGAGCTGGGGTAAAACGGCAGGATGTGCAGCCCTCCGATGGCTCCGCGGAAATGGCGGCGGAGCACATAGCTGAGGTCTTGCAGGTTCCTGCCAAGACTATCTGGATAGGTGATGAGCATGATCTGATTTCGCAGGGTCATTCCAGAACCTCCGGTGACTCTATCCTTCTACTTTTAGTATAGACAATATTAACCCTTGTGTCAACCGGTTAACATACGTCCACAAAAAAGAGCGAGCCATCGGTACGCTGGCGAAATCTTAAGTTGTTTCTCTTTCGATCAGTTCCACAGGCAGGCAGTTCTCCACCTTAACGGACTCACCTTGGATAAGACTTTCCAGGAGCTGTACGGCCAGCTCGCTCATCTTGTCCAGAGGCTGCCTGATGGTGGTGATCTGCGGAGAGGTCAGGGAAGCAAGGAGGACGTCGTCGTAGCCAACCAATTTCACATCTTCGGGGATACGCTTGCCCAGTTTGCGGCACACGGTGATGGCCACCAAGGCCATGAGATCGCTGTTGAGGAAAAGCCCGTCGATATCCGGCTGTTCGGTCAGCAGATCGGTGAGCAGCCTCTCGTACTTGTCGACCTCGAAGGCGTTCATGTCGGTCTCCACCGTACAGCAGACCGCTCCCCTCTCCCGCGCAACGTCGAGAAAGGCCTGGTGCCGCTGGTTAGCCAGCATGTCAAGGTGGAGGCTGCCGCACATATGGGCAATCTTCTTGCAGCCCCGTTCCAGAAGCAGCTCAACGGCCATCTTCCCGCCCTGGTAGTTGTCGGAGGTAACGTAGGGGATCTTGTCGGAAATGAAACGCTCGAAGGTGACCACCGGTAGATCGAGTTTCTTATACTCCTCGACCTCCAGGGTGTGGCTGGCCATGATGATCCCGTCCACCTGATTTCGCCTGAGCATGGCAATATACTCCTGCTCTTTGGCGGCATCGAGCATGGAGTTGCAGATCAGCACCTTGTAGTCCCGGCAGTACGCGTAGTACTCCACATAGGAGGTGAGCTCACCAAAGAAAGGATGGGCTATGCTGGGCACAATGAGCCCGATGATGTTGGATTTCTTGCGGAACAGCGAGCGGGCTACTTCGTTAGGTTGGTAATCCAGCTCTTCCATGGCCTGGTAGACCTTTTTTCGTGTGTGTTCGCTGATGTACCCGCGGTTGTTGAGCACCCGCGAAACGGTTGTGACGGACACCCCCGCTTTTTCGGCCACGTCTCTGATGGTAGGCATGGTCATCACCTGCCCGTCGGTCTACTCAACATTGTACCACAGATCTGCAGCAAGGCAAAAGAATGACCGGCCCCGGCCGCAGATAGAAGATCGATGTCCCCGGCCCCGTTGACAAGGGGCCGGGGACATCCGATTTCGTTTGTTAGAGCCCAAGCACGTTGTGGATGTACCGTCTGGAATCCATCGCGGCTTTGTAGTTGCAGACCGGCGGGTTGTCCAGTTCTACGCAGAGCACTCCATCATAACCGCTTTTCTTCAGGACTTTGTAGACGCCCTTGAAATCAACGGTGCCGTAGCCGAGAGGCCGGAAGGCGGCCATGGGCCATTCAGCATGCTCCTCTTTATCTGGATCCACGTCCTTGAGATGGACGTAGCCGATGCGCGGTGCGTACTTGGCAAAGGCCTGAACGCAGTCCATGCCGGCGATCGTGGTATGCGCGGTGTCCAGGCAGAGGCTCACCAGCTCCGGATCGGTGTTAGCCAGGAAGAGGTCGATCTCGTCTTCTTTGTAGATTGCCGTGTTGGCATGGGGATGGAAGCAGGCAACGATACCGTTGTCCCGGCAGAGCTTACCGACGCGGTTGGAGAGCTCGGCATAGTGCAGCACAGCCTTTTCATCGAGAGGACGATCGTAGGGCTTATCCCGCCACATCACAGCCTGCAGGTTCATGTAAGTGGCACCGATCTTCTTCATGAAGTCGACGTATTCCACGGCCTTGGCGTAGTCGGCCTCAGGGTCGTTGGAATAGTGATGGTAGAGATTGGCCATCTCCAAGCCGTACTTGTCCAGCAGGGCCTTTACTTCGTCCGCATTGTTATCGAAGTACTTGGTGATAAAGGCGAAGTTCTCAACCGCCTCATATCCCAGGTCCGCGGCTTCCTTGAGAAACTGCTCAAACTCATATTTGTGATTGTCCTGATGGTGGATCAACCAGGTCCATCCAGTATAGGCTACCTTCACTGCACATTCCTCCTGAACTTGTTGTATGGGTCCTAGTCTTCAAAGATCCCGAGAACCTTGGCCTTCTTCATCGGCTCGGGACGGGAGTAGGGCGACACGATCTCTTCACGGGCCTGCTTATCACTGCTCCGGTGGAAGGCAGTCATCACATCGAGCACGTGGAAGAGCTGCTCCATGCTGGCCCTAAGCGGCCGCTTGTTCCGCAGGGCAGCAGCCATATCGGCCAGGCCCAAGCCCCTGGAGTTCTCTTTGTAATCAAAGAGCAGCGGGATCTCATGGTATTCACCGGACTCAGGGCGCAGCAGGTAGATGTTCTTCCCAAAGAAGTTGGGATCGGGCACGATCAGGGTGCCTTCGGTCCCGAAAACCTCGAAGTGCGCCTGCTCCTTGTAGTGGACATCAAAGGTGGTGAACAGGTTCCCCACTGCCCCGTTATCAAACTCCACGATCCCCGTTACGTAGGTGGGGATATCCACATCCACGATCTTTCCGGCGAGAGGCTGGCTGGTGATAACCCTCTGCTTGAAGGTGGTCCGTGCCACGCTGGTCACGCTTTTCACCCTGCCGAGGAGGTTTATCAAGGCCGTGACGTAGTAGGGGCCCATGTCCAGCATCGGCCCGCCGCCGAACTTGTAGTAGAACTCGGGATCGGGATGCCAGCTCTCATGGCCGCGGCAGATCATCGAGGCGTTGAAGCCGATGGGTTCCCCGATAAAGCCGTCATCGATGAGTTTGCGGCAGGTCTGGAG
>DURQ01000098.1 GCA_012840725.1 Bacillota bacterium | reverse complement strand
TCCTGAACTCGAGGGAGTGGAGATCCGCAAGGGGTCGCCTGCGGGTGATATCCTGGCGACGACCAACGAACAGGGCAGGGCTGAACTGAAGAACATCACGAAGGACACTGTTCTCGTACCGGTAAAAGAGGGTTACGCGTTTGACCCAGTAGATGCCACAGTGTACGAGGCTGGAACCGTTCGCTTCAAGGCCACTCCCGTGCCCAAGACTTTGACTGTGAAGAGTGCTGCTCCCCAAGATGATATTGTCGTTCTGATCAACACCACTCCCTTTGAAGACCTGCCCCTGGCCGAGGCCGTGACGGTGACCTTAAGCGATGACAGCCAAGTCCAGCTGGCAGTGGAGTGGCAGGAAGGCAGCTACAACCCCGATGCGGCTGGTGAGTACGCACTGGAAGGCCTTCTGGTGCTGGAGGGGGATATTGTCAACCCCGACAATGTTAAGGCGGCAGTAAAGGTCACCGTACGCTACGTTCCTGAGCCTGATGAACCATACTACGAAGAGGCTGGGAAGCATCTGTCGCAGCTCATACCCGAGGAGACTACCGAAGATCTCACTCTGCCGACCCGCTTCCAGCTTGAGAGCGGAGAGTCTTTCACAGG
Organism: Bacillota bacterium; assembly: GCA_012840725.1. GTDB lineage: Bacteria > Bacillota > Limnochordia > Darwinibacteriales > Darwinibacteriaceae > DTU010. The sequence continues at coordinate 5,226 of DURQ01000098.1, read as the reverse complement.
GTTGCAGTACCCCGTGATCCGGTGAAGACGGCTGAGTCGAACGTTTCTTTCCTTGAGCAGAACCAGCCTGAACACTTCGATCAGGTCCTTGATTTCGAGTTCCTGTACATGATAGCTGAAATGGCCATCGAAGAAGTTGAGAGCCCGGTGAAGCAGTTTGAGTTCACCCAGCGCCTGAGCACCGCCAGACAGGTATACGAAGCGCGGCTGTCCGGCTTTGTCCAGGCTGTCGTTACTGCTGAGAAGGGAGTCGCGCTGCTCAATGCTCTCGAGGACTTCTGGACCACAGACCGCTCTCTGCTGGCCGTCTACGAATATCTGCGGGACATCAACAAGGACCGCCTGGAAGACGTTTTCGATGTTCAGGAGCTGATCATCGAAGCGGCGCCGCAGACCGAGAAGGAACTGGCGGTTGCCCTGGCGGTCGTCCAGGCGGCGAAGACTCGCGACCTCGCAGCCTTCAAGGCCACGCTGATAGAGTACATCGAGTACTTCGAACGGATACCCCTGGAAGAAGAGCTGGAGGAAATTATCAAGGGCTACATGCAGTTGATCTTGGTCGCAGAGGAAGGTCCGAGATCGGAGCCCTGGACTGTGAAGGAGCTCCAGGAACTCTTCGATATCTCAAACTCCTTCATCTTTACGAACATTGCAGAGCTGGCGTTTGATACGGCAAACCGAAAGGGCCTTAACCTGGCTCGGAGTCTGCTGCCGTACCTCCCCGGTGAATTTGACAAGGCAGCCCTGGCCGAAGTGATGGCTGAGATGGACCTGCGTATCCAGGCCTTCGAGGCGGAGAACACGGAAGAACTCTACTACCGCCTGGAGAAGATCCAGATCAAGTACGTCAAGATCCCCCTGCTGGAGGCCTATTTGGAAAAGCTGCCGACGCTCCTTCCTCCTTTGGAGGATTCCTTCTGGCCTGATGCAGTGACTCTGGAGACTATCGAATTCGACTTCGCCGAGTACCTGAGGTACATCGTGGCCGGCTGGGACTTTACCATCCAGGCATCGGGGATCGACAGTGTAAACTTCGAGTACCTGCAGTCCATATTGGCTGTTATCGATGACATTGAGACCGATACGGATCTGGCCTCGGTGAAGTAGCTCCTGGAAGTTCTCGACGAGGCGATGCCCATGGGGATTGGGGGCGAAGAGATCGACTTCGATCTTTCCGATCCGGCGCTGGATTTCCAGTGGGACGAACGCCGGGAGTTCTACAGAGCGGCGATCGCTGCGGCGGATATCGACACTGTCGAGGATGTCAAGGACGCGATCAAGACTGGCAACGCAGCATTCTTCGCCCAGTTCAAGGAGTATGCTGCCTAGCCTGCGGCGTACAACATGCATAGGGACGATGGAATCACATTCACCATCAAAGCCCTGGACAAGAAGGGCAATCCCTGCAGCGAGTTCGACGGGATAACGGCCGACGTGATCGTGGAGATCGGTCACCGCCAGGAGGTTGTCTCCGGCACCTTCGCGGGCGGTACCCTAGCAGTCAAAGCAACTGGCTTTACCCTGAGTGAAATCGGCGATTATGAGGCTGAGCTGGAGATCGATGTTGAGGGCCTCCGCCAGCTGCTGTTCACCGCCGTCAAAGTGTCCGCCGAACCACAGCGTGCTCTCGTCTTGACCGACGCTTTGGAGTACACAGCAGGCGCCCTGGTGCAGATCTCTGCTGTCATGCTCTACGACGAAGAGGACGATACGAAGATCCTCACCACAGAAAACGGGCGGTACAGCGCAGTTATCAGCATGGGTGATGATGGCAGCGTCAACCGCCTGCTTCAGTTTGATGGCGGCATCGCCGAAGTGGTACTGCCGGTGGCCAAAGCCCAAGAGTTTTCTGTGGAAATCGAGATCGCGGACTTCCCGCTGGCACAGAGCAAGCCGATCAAGGTCAAGCACGGAGCACCGGCGCAGCTTGCTGTGGAGGCGGAAGAACAGGGCAGGGGAGACAGGCGCCGCACAGAGTCGGTTCTCCTGACTGTTCTCGATGCCGCAGGCAACACCGTCCTTGACTTTGAGGGCCTGAAGGTCGCGCAGTTTACGGTCGTGGACGATGGTCTGCATGCAGCGGGTAACCCCAATCTGCCGGACAAGAACGGTACCGCCGTTGTGGAGTTCGAGGAGGGCGAGGCTTTCATCTTGATCAGCATGTCCGACTTCATCAAACAGCTGCCGTCCAGCAGAACCTTGACCATAGCCGTCTCCCTGATGGAAGAGGGGCTGTCAGCTGAGTTCCGCTGCAGAACCCCAAAAAGGTAGCACATAAAAAGCAGATGCCCCACGGGATCGACTCCTGTGGGGCATTTCCTTATAAAAACTCTATCGCACGATGGTCATGTAGTAGCCCTGTACCTGCCGGACGAGTTCGCCGAAGTAGAGGTTGGTGTCCTCGAAAGTGCCGATGTAGTCTTCGCCCAGCATTTTGGTTATGTGGGAGCGCACCGCAAACTCAGGCAGTTTGCCCACAATCCGCTCTCCATCGAAGAGAAAACTCACCTGGACCGGCGTGGCGAAACTGCCGTCTGCAGTGAAGTCTCCTCCCGAGCAGAGCAGGGCCAGGATGGCTGGGCGGCCTTGGAGCACGCCGGCTATGTTCTGGCTGTCCGCCCTAAAAGCGAGGAGGCTGCCCAGGGGCCCGTCGATGGTCGGCGGATCGTCGTAGTCACCCGAGGCCGCGCCCGTATGGGCCAGACCGTAGGTTTCTGCCGTTCTCTTATCGGTGAGCACGGCTGCGAGCCTTCCGTTCTCGATGACCGGCAAGCGGTTACCCGGCAGGACGACACCTTCCGTATCGAAGAAGGTCATGGGCCTCAAGGCGGGATCGCGGTTGACGTCGATGGTTACTTTCTCGGAGAAGAGCTGCTCTCCCAGCTTGCCGCTGAAGAGCGAACTGCCCTTGGCAAAGCGTTCGCCGTGTAACTGCCGGGCCAGGAAGTAGAGCAGAACGTCGTGGTCCCACATGAACACGGGAAGCACATCCCCCTCGGGGAGCTCAACCTTGTTGCGGTAAGCTTCCAGGAAGGGGCGGTTGAAGCTCCAGAACTTTTCCTGGTCAAAACTGCGGGTAAGGCAGAACACCGCTCCGTCGAACAGGTTGGCTGTGGCCTTTTCCTTGAGCATCAGCATGAGCGCGAAATGGGCATCTCTGTACTCCAGATCGAGCCCCTCGCTGTTGCGCATCTGCACGATCTGCTCCGTACTGGCGATGCTCTCTGAGAAGGAAAAATCGGGGTAATCCTTCCGCAGGGTGTTGAGCACGCTCTCGGCTTGTTCAAGCAGCTCCTGGGAGCTCATGGGTGCTTCGTTCAGGCATCGGTGATCGCGCAGGTTCTGGGTGAGCGGATAGGGATACTTGATGCCCGCCTGCAGGTTCTGGGCCGCCTGTTCCAGGAGGACGTCTTCTGGAGTGTCGCCCACCGTTCCAGCGACTCCGATCAGGCCATCCCGGTAAACCCTGACTCCCTTTTTGGTTATGTCCTTAACACGTACAGCGGCCACCTCACTGGCCTGAATGCGGGCCGCGGTCTCCTTGGTGCGGATGGTGATGATTTCCTGTTTCACATCATTCCCCCCTTATTGAACCTGCAGTTTTCTCACGCGGGTATAGGGGCCGCCGAAGCCCACCGGCAGCGGGTACTGCTCCATTTTCCCGCAGCCGCCGCCAACGAAGCTGCCCAGCCTGAATTCCTGGCTGAGGGCATCAACTTCCTGCAGAGTGGTGAACACGTTGCCCGTGATCACTGAAATGCGCAGCGGTTTTGTGATCTTCCCGTTTTCGATCTTGTACGCCCGGGCGGGGGCCAGGGTAAAGGTGGACATGCCCGAGCCGTGCTTGATGGTGTCCACAAAGATGCCTTCTTCCATCTCGGCCAGGATATCCTTGAGCGGCCGATCGCCTCGATCGATGTAGGTGGTGGTCATGCGCACGATGGGCTCAAACTCGAAGCTCACCGCCCGGGCATTGCCCGTGGGCTCTTCGCCGAGGGCTACCGCGGTGGCGGTGCTGTGCAGCCGGCCGGTGAGGATGCCAGCTGAGATGATCTCGGTCTTCCTGCCACGGGTGCCCTCATCGTCGAAGGGGGTGTAGCCGCTGCCGGTTTCGCTGCTGTCATCGATGATGGTCAGAAGATCGCGGCCGATGCGCTTGCCCAGGGCCCATTCTGCCTTCATGGTTTCATCGCCTACCATGAAGTCGGACTCGCTTTTGTGACCGAAGCTTTCGTGGGTGAACACGCCTGTGGCTTCCGGGCTGAGGAGGACTTGGTACTCACCGGGGACAACCGGTTCGGCATCGCGCACGTAAGCTACATCCTTGGCCATCTCCTCAAGGAAGAACTCCTTGAAACCCCGCAGTTCGTCGAAGGTGGTAGCTGCCTTGGAGACGACCATCTGGTCCCGCTTCTCGCCGAACACGATATCCAGCGCAAAGCGCATGCCGCAGATCTGCCGGTCGAAAGTCAGGTCGGCGCCGAGGGATGAGTAGAACGACTTCACCGTGCGGTTGTCGACATAGTACGAAGTGTGGTTGACCACGGCAGGATCAGTGATCTTCCGCAGGATCTTTTCCAGCAGAGCTTTCTTTTCTTCCAGGGGCACGTCTCCAACGGATTTCTGCTGGTATCTGAGGAGCGTCTCCCGGTTTACCTCAAACTCCCTGACGAGGGGATGCTCCGAAATGCCGGGATTGGGCGCGGCCATCTGGGCCAGGCTGTCGATCTGGGCCTGGAGGTTCTCCAGGTCTGTGGTCGAGCTGTAGTACCAGCGCTGCCCATCGAAGACCCTGATCAGGGCCCCTTTGATCCGCCGCACTTTCTGTCCCTGCAGGGTCCGCTGCTTAAAGCGGATCTCCGTGGTCTCGGACTCCTCCAGGCGGACATCTACATACAAGCCTTGGGGAAAGATGAACATTCTTAACCTCCTCTGGATCTAGGTAGACAGTCCTCTGCTCCGTCCTCCGTTTCTTGCTACTTTTCTGGCGATGGCTGCCGATTTCCTCCTTTGTCTCAAATGCTTCAGCCCTAGGCACCGAAAAAAGGTTAAGGCCGCGGGATAGAGAAATATTAGAAAAAAGCCAAAGCGCCCGGCGCAGGCCGGAGCAAGCAAGTGAGAAGGGATGAGCTGCATGAAGATCACGTTCTTGGGACATGCCTGTTTTCTTCTGGAAGACTCCCAGACTAAGGTGCTGATCGATCCCTATTTGACTGGGAACCCCTT
>DURQ01000097.1 GCA_012840725.1 Bacillota bacterium | reverse complement strand
GCTCCAGTAGGGCGTTACAGGAACCGCCAGTATGATGCAGGAATTGTGTTATCAGAATTGGGGTGGTAGAGGTCGCCTGTTCAAATCAGGTCGCCCCGACCATTTTTTTACTCACTAGCTGCTGATCCGGGCAGCGGCTCACGCAAGTGATCAGCGTGTTCAGAACCCTCTCAGGACGAGAGGGTTTTTTGGCACCCAGGAATCGGTGACCGCGCCTTGGCGGGTGCGTCTCTGGCTGATTTGTGTTATAATTCTAAGGGCTGAAGACTGGCACGCCTGTCGCCGATAAGGCAGGATCAAAGCGAAGTTTTGCCAAATACTCCTAAGGGATTTCTCCCTGATGAACGCGGAGAGAGGGGATGCCATTGCTGACGAAAACGATCTCTGCGGTGCTGCTGGTGCTGTTCCTCCAAGCGCCGCCAGTGTCAGCCTCTTTCACGGCAGCAGCAGAACCCGAGCTGTACGGGGCCCAGGTACTTGTGGCGGACCTGCACGGGCTGGGGACACAGTCGCTGCTTCTGGGAAAAGATCAAGGCGTGTTTGTCCTCGAGAACGGCGAGCAGCGGCAGATTTTGGAGGTTTCCGGGCGCGTGACCGCTTTAGCTGTTGGCGATCTCACCGGTGATTTCCGCCCAGATCTTGCCGTCGGGACCGAGGGGGTCGGGGCGCTGTACCTCTACACTGAGCGTGATGGCACCTGGGAGAGGCATGGCCACGCCCAGTATCTCTGGGACACCGTTGTACGGCTGGGCATATACGATTTCAACAATGATGGTTGGGGTGATGTAGCGGCATTGACGGACAAGGGAGAGGTGTATGTCTATCTCTCCCGCGAAGGAAGTCTTTTTCCTCTCTGGAGAAGCCCCGCCGGTGAACACGTGGTAGGATTCGAAGTCCTGGATGTGGACGGGAGCGGGAATCCCGAATTCATCTTTGCCCTGCGTTCTGGCTATGTAGCAGCCCTCACCTGGGGAGAAGAAGAATTTGTGACCCTGTGGGAAAACTATCCTTGGGGAGCAGTGGAAAGCCTGGTTGCCATCCCCCATCCTTCGGCCCCAGAATGGTTGGTGGTCACCAGTCAGAAGATGCTCTATGGTTGGCGCTGGCAGAACGGGGAAGTGGTGCCCAGCAGGGCCTTTGAAGCCAAAGCCCTGGGAGAACACCTGGTATACATACCCCAACAGGGCCTGCTCAGTCTCTCTGGTTCCACAGGTGTATCCCTCTTTGAGCTGCAGTCAGCAGCCGTTGTAGAGAAATGGAGAGTGCCTGGCCTGCTGGCAGACAGTGCATTTTTCTATCAAGGAGAGTTTTACGTTCACGACAGGACAAACGCCTACTTGAGGTTGGTGGAAGGCACACCTCAGTGGCGCCTCTTCGTGTACGAAACCGAGGTAACCGGTTTTGTAGATATCCTTGTAAGGGAAGGGGAGGTCTACGCCAACCTTTTGGAGCTGGCACCGGTTTTGGGACTGACTGTTGAACTTGATGACGGCTGGCAGGTGATGGGGGCAAAGGGGCAGATCACCCTCTGGTCTGATAGGGCAGTCCTACGATGGAACGAGATGCAGATTCCTCTGAGCCGGCCCCTGCTGGAGGAAGGAGGGGTTCCTTTCGTGCCCCTGGACGTTCTACCTCTATTGGGCTGGACTGTTCAGGTAGACTCCCTGCGCCAGCTGCTGGTTTTCCTGGAGACCTGGGGTTGGTGGATCTAGAGGGGGCACCTTTTCTCGCCGTTAGGAAGGAAATTGTGACGAACTTGTTGAATGTAGGCGAGGTATAAAAGACATAAACAGATCCAACTGATGGGTTCATTAAGAGGAGGAGAATGTGTGAAGGAATACGGAACAGAGTTCTTGCGCAATGTGGCCTTGGTAGGTCACGGTGGTTCGGGAAAGACCTCTTTGGCCGAAGCCATGCTGTTTGTCGCCAAAGCCACGACCAGGCTGGGCAGAGTAGATGACGGGACAACGGTGATGGACTTTGACGCAGAGGAAACGCGCCGCCAGATTTCGATCAATACCGCTCTTGCGCCCGCTGAGTGGAAGAATCATAAAATAAACATTCTGGATACCCCCGGCTATTTTGACTTCGTGGGCGATGTGATCGCAGCCCTCACCGTTGCCGACTCAGCGTTGATGGTTGTCTGCGCTTCCTCCGGCGTGGAAGTTGGGACTGAGAAGAACTGGACGCACCTGGAAGACATCGGTCTGCCGCGCAGCGTCTTTGTGAACAAGATGGACAGAGAAAATGCCAATTTCGGCAAGGTAGTCGAACAGCTGCGCAGTTTCTTCGGCCCGAAACTGGTGCCGGTGCAGCTGCCCATCGGTGAAGCGGATACGTTCCGCGGGATCGTGGATCTGGTGGCAATGAAGGCCTACTTCAAAGAGGGCGACGGCTTCAAGGAAGGGCCTGTCCCGGCTGAGATGCAGTCCGAAGTGGAAACGGCCCGCGAGGAGATGATCGAGGCCGCTTCGGTTGCCGATGAAGAACTGATGATGAAGTATCTGGAGGGTGAATCCCTCACCGACGAAGAGGTCGAAAAGGCCGTTCGTTTGGGAACACAGACTGGTGAATTGGTGCCAATCCTCTGCGGAAGCGCTGCCTCCACATTCGGCGTTGCTCTTCTCAACGATCACATCGTGCGCTGCATGCCTTCTCCGGCGAACCGCAGCGTTCCCGGTAAGAACGGGGCGGGAGAAGAGATCACCATCAGCACCTCTGACAAAGACCTGGCCGCTCTGGTGTTCAAGACCATGGCCGACCCCTATGTCGGCAAACTCACCCTGTTCAGAGTCTTTTCGGGAACCATGCGTTCGGACAGCACCTGCTACAATGTGCGCACGGGGCGTGACGAGCGCATTGGCCAGCTGTTCCTGATAAAGGGCAAGGAGCAGATCGCGGTGAGCAAGGTCGGCCCGGGCGATCTCGGCGCAGTGGCCAAACTGCAGGAGACGACGACCAATGACACCCTGACCACGCGCGAAGGCAAGATCACCATCAACCCCATCGCCTTCCCGAAACCCAATATGATCCTGGCCATTCAGCCGAAGGCCAAGGGTGATGAGGACAAGATCGCTTCTGCCCTCGGCAGGCTGTCAGAAGAAGACCCCACGATCAAAGTGGAGAGAAGGACCGATACCGGCCAGAACTTGATCCACGGCATGGGCGATGTGCACATTGAAGTGATCACCAGCCGCCTGCAGAAAAAGTTCGGGGTTGAAGTGGACCTGAGCACACCGGTCGTCCCGTACCGTGAGACTATCCGCGGACGGTCGAAGGCGGAAGGAAAACACAAGAAGCAGACCGGCGGCCGCGGCCAGTATGGCCATGTCTGGCTGGAAGTGATGCCGGCTGATCCCGACGCAGAAGAACGTTTGGTGTTTGAGGACAACATCTTCGGCGGTGCCGTGCCCCGCAACTACATCCCTGCCGTAGAAAAAGGGCTGAGGGAGATTCTCGACGACGGTCCTCTGGCTGGCTATCCGGTTGAGGGCGTCAAGGTTTCGCTCTTTGACGGTTCTTACCATCCCGTTGACTCTTCAGAAATGGCCTTTAAGATTGCAGCCGGCCTGGCTTTCCGAAAGGGTTTCTTGGACGCCAACCCCGTTCTGCTGGAGCCGATCATGAACGTGGAGATCACCGTTCCCGAAGCGTTCATGGGCGATGTTATGGGCGATTTGAACAAAAAGCGCGGCAGGATCCTTGGTATGGAGCCCAGGGGCGGTATGCAGGTCATCAAGGCGCAGGTCCCCATGGCCGAGATGTTCAAGTATGCCATTGACCTTCGTTCCATGACCCAAGGCCGCGGTTCCTTCACCTCCGAGTTCAGCCATTATGAGGAGGTTCCGACCCAGATCGCTGAACAGGTGATCGCCGAGGCGAAGAAAAAGGACGAATAACGGCTTACGCTGGTCCTGAATGCAGCCCCCAGGGGCTGCATATTTTTCTTCCGGCGGCATAGGTTTTACCGGGTGATCGTGACCATGAGGAAGAATAACCTCGATGCCGCCAGGGTGAAGCTGCAGCCTCTTGCTGTACTTCAGGGCGTGGCGTTAGCCTTTGGCCTGCTCCTGCTGATTGCCCTTGCCTTGGCGCTCGCCGTCTTCTTCACTACCTGGCAGGCCACGCCTCGACTCCTGAACCTACTCGCCCATCTTGCAGTGGTGGCCGGAGCCTTCTGGGCAGGTAAACGGTGCCTGCGTTGGGCATGGCTGCATGGAGTTGTAGTTGGACTCGCAGCATTCCTTCTTTTCGGGCTGTTGAGTTCGGCGCGCCAACCCCTGCTCAGCTGGCTTTGGTGGCAGAGAATGCTTCGCATGGTTCTTGCCGCCATGTTTGGCGGGATGCTCGGCGGTCTGGGCCGCAAGGTCTGAACCGCAGTGAGAAAAATTACCGGTTCGCAGGACTAGGTGCTTGCTTAGCGAAAGAGATATAATTGATCAAGTGCAGCGAATCTTGCCAGGGAAGGAGCAGTCTTGCCCGACATGAAGTGGAAGCTTAAGCAGCTTTTTTGGCTAACCATCCTTCTCCTGTTGATGAGCCAGGGCGTGCTGGCGGAGGACCCTGTGGGTGATGTTGGTTATAACTGGGACGAATTGTTCAAACCATCCGCAGTCTGGGCTGAGATTACCGCGTACACTGCGGCCTTTGACGCTTGGGGCAGCGGCAGCAAGCGGGTCGGCGAGTTTTCCGCAGGCGAACAGGTAGAAATCGTGCGCGATCACAACTACCAGTGGTACTTGGTGAAGGCCGCCGATGGGCGGGAGGGTTGGATCCCCGTGGACAAGCTGTCAATTCCCGAAGATCCTGAGACCAACCCCGAGCTTGTGCCGGCGGAGATCCTGGAAGCATACGTAAATGCCCATGGATTCACGTCCAAGACCGATCAGCTGGTGTGGGTTGACATCGACCGACAGCTGACCCATGTCTTCGTTGGGCAGATGGGAAGCTGGCAGCTTCTGCGGACCATGGTCTGCGCCACCGGGAAGAACACTGCCCCAACCTTGAGAGGGCTGCACGAAATCGCCGATCGCGGTGAGTGGTTCTTCGCTGAACGTTTCGGTCAAGGCGCAGAAAACTGGGTTCAGTTTTCCGGGCCGTATTTGTTCCATTCGCTGCCCATGGATCGCCAGCGCACCATAGTGGATTACACTCTCGGGAAGCGGAGTTCGTCCGGCTGTGTGCGGCTCTCCATGGAAGACTCGCGCTGGTTCTACGGGTTCATAAAGCGAGGCTCCACAGTGTTTGTCAACTAGTAGACAAAAGTGACGCCCCATCGAGGACGATGGGGTGGTTTTCTGAAAGGAATATGCACGCAGATGGCTGGATTCAGACTACATCATCGAAGCTCAAATCTGTCACTGGGGCAGACCATGCTCCTTTTTGCACTGCCGATCATGGCAGTAAACATCCTACAGCTGCTTTTCAACGCTGCTGACATGATCGTCGTCGGGCGTTTTGAGGGCAGCAGGGCCCTTGCAGCCGTTGGGGCGACGGGGGCGCTGTTTAACCTGATCGTGAACTTGTTCATGGGCCTTTCTGTGGGCACCAGCGTGATCGTGGCGCGCGCCTTCGGCGCCAAAAACCTTGAGGACATCCGGCAGGCAGTGCACACATCGATCGCAGTGGGTATCATAGGCGGCATCATGGCCACCGGAATCGGATTGGCCTTCTGCACTCCACTGCTGCACTGGATGGGGACTCCCGATGAGATTCTGGGGCTGTCCAGCCGCTACATGGCCATCCTTTTCTACGGGATGCCGGCCTCCATGGTGTTCAACTTCGGCGCTGCCATTCTGCGCGCTGTGGGGGACAGCAAACGGCCCATGTACTTCCTCGTCGTCAGCGGAACGGTGAACGTTGCGCTCAACGTGCTGTTCGTCGCTGTGCTGCGCTGGGGCGTGGCAGGCGTGGCTTGGTCAACCACCATCACCCAGTACCTGGCGATGGCTCTGATCATCGCGTCCTTGATGAAGCAGGAAGGCGCGCTGCGTTTCAGCTGGAACAGGTTGAAGATCCATACGCAGAAGCTGGCGCTGATCCTAAAGATTGGAGTACCCGCAGGCCTGCAGGGCGTACTCTTTTCCATTTCTAACGTTCTCATCCAGTCAGCAGTGAACTCCTTCGGCACCACGATGGTGGCTGCCAGTGCAGCTTCGTCAAACGTTGAGAACCTGGTGGCTACACCGATGAACGCCTATTACCAGGCGGCGATCACCTACGCCGGCCAGAGCATGGGAGCAGAGGATTACGACGCGATCGACCGCATCGCCAAGATCTCGACGGGTTTCGTTTTCGTCACCTGGTTGGTTTTGGGGGGAATAACCCTGCTGCTTGGGCGGACTCTGTTGGGCTTTTACACGTCGGACCCCACGGTAATCGATTTGGGCATGGTGCGCATGACGGTGCTTATGTCGCTGTACTTCACCTGCGGGATCATGAACGTGTTTCCAGGCATCACCCGTGCCATGGGTTACTCGGTTCTACCCATGCTCAGTACGCTGGTGGGGGCATGCCTTATGCGCATCGTCTGGCTGGTAACCGTGTTCAAGTGGTATCCCACGCAGATGGTCCTGTTCGCAGTGTACCCTGTGACCTGGGCACTGGCAGGAGTGGGGCAGGTGGCCAGTTTCTTCTATGCCCGCAGCCAGGTCCGCAGGGGCCACGCGCAGGCTGAAGGACGTGCCGCAGCGGTCTAGTCAAGACCATGGATTGACAAACCGCGGTTTCTCTGCTTTAATAGTGGGAAAAAGCAAAGACGATGAAGAGAAGGAGCCACAGCAGCGGCCTCCCAGCGAGCCGGGGATGGTGCGAGCCTGGCAGAAGCCCTGTGTGGAAGGACACCTCGGAGTTGCCATCTGACCGAAAGGATGTGCCGGTTTCCACCGTTATCTGGACTTGAGATGCTCCAACTGAGAACTGGGTGGCTGCAGTAACTCGTCCCAAGGTGGGCGAGTTTTTCTCTCGGTGGAGCGAATTAGGGTGGTACCGTGCTTCCAGCGCCCCTAGCCAGCAGTGGCTAGGGGCGCTGCTATTAGAAAGGGGAGACAAACATGCAGCGTACACTGGTCGAAGACCTTTCTGCCCACTGCGGAGAACAGGTCTTGGTGAAGGGTTGGCTTGAGCGTATAAGGGAGCTGAGTACGGTTACTTTCCTCATCCTGCGGGACCGTACCGGCACCGTGCAGATCGCCGCTGATCCGAAGCTCTATGCCGAACTGAAACTCTCGACTGAGAGCGTGGTTGAGGTGCTGGGTAGGGTACATAGTGAGCCGCGGGCAAAGGCTGGGTTCGAGGTTGCGGCCGACAAGATCACCGTTCTCTCCAGGGCTGAGAACCTGCCCATCCAGATCAACGGCCCAGTCCTCAACGTCCCTCTCGAACTTGCCCTTGACAACCGGGTCTTAAGCCTGCGTCACCGCCTGATCAACCCCATCTTCCGGATCCAGGCTGCACTGGTGCACGGATTTCAAACCTTTTTGAGCCGGGAGGGCTTTGTCCAGGTTTTTACCCCGAAGATCGTGGCTAGTGGGACCGAAGGAGGGACTGAACTCTTTCCTCTGCAGTACTTCGAAGAAAAGGCCTTCCTGTGCCAGAGTCCGCAGTTCTACAAGCAGATGATGGTTGGTGCCGGCTACGAACGGGTATACGAGGTCGGGCATGTGTATCGCGCTGAGAAGCATGCCACTTCGCGTCACCTCAACGAATATGTGAGCCTCGATCTGGAGATGGGCTTCATTGAGGATGAACACGAGATCATGGCCCTTGAGAACAGGCTTCTGGCCTTCATGTTCTCGTACACCGCAGAGCGATGTGCCAAGGAACTGCACATCCTGGATGTGGAGGTGCCTTCGGTTCCGGCCGCGATCCCCAAGATCGCTCTGGATGATGCCCTGGCGCTTCTTACCGAGAAGTACGGCAAGCAGGCTGCCGGTCAAGATCTCGATCCTGAAGGTGAAAGACTGCTCAGCGAGCACATCAAGGAGACCACGGGCAGTGAGTTCGTCTTCGTGACCGATTACCCCTGGGAAAAGCGGCCCATGTACACGATGCCCAAGGGGACGGGCTTGACCCGCAGCTTCGACCTCCTTTTTAGGGGCCTGGAGATCACCACGGGAGGGCAGCGCATCCACACCCACGACCTGCTGGTGGAAAACATCCGCAAAAAGGGCCTGGACCCGGACGCCTTTTCTTCTTACATTGAGAACTTCGCTTGGGGCATGCCGCCCCACGGCGGACTGGCGATCGGCCTTGAACGCCTGACAGCCCAGCTCCTGGGCCTGGCCAATGTGCGGGAGGCCAGCCTTTTCCCAAGAGACCGCTTCCGCCTCACACCCTGAGGGCGGCCTGCGTGCCCTGCCTCGGCAGGAAACTCTGTCCAGTAAAGGGAATAGAGTGAGAACAGGTTACTGCAGTTTTCAGCAGGGAGGGTGGATTGTGCAGCGTTTCAGCTCGTATGTGTCGGTTATTGTCCTGGCTTGGGCTTTCCATCGTTTGGCCCGAGCAGTATTCGGCTTTCCCCTGTTTTCGCTCACAGACTTCAGCGCGCGGGAGTTCGCCGTTGACTTCGGAGTCTACATCGTGTCGTTTTTTGCCGCCTATCTGCTGATCAGGAGAACCAAGGACAGGAGAAACGAGTCAGAGCAGTGACACCCTCCGCAATATGGCCAAAAGGATTTCCGGCGGCGCAGGCGAAGTGTAGTGGTCAAGAACGATGCAGGGGTGTGGTACCGTGGAGCTGGTCTGGTATGAACGGATGGATGACTTCTTGGAAGTCACCCTAACCTACCTCGAAAGAGATGAGGCACTGAACAATCTCATGTTAGGCGTTGCCTTGACCGTCGCCGCGGGTGGAGGCCTCTATGACGAACTCAAGATGGTCACCGTGCGTGAGGGCGAAGCTACTTTGGCTGCAGGCCTGCAGACTGTCCCGGCCAATCTCATGCTCTACATCGTACCGGGTGCACCTGAGCTGGAAGTCCTGAGGTTTCTTGCAGAAGGTCTTTGCGCGGCGGGGGTCAAGCTGCCCGGAGTCATCGGTCCTCAGGGGACAGCTGCTCGTTTTGCCAGCCTGTGGTCGAATCTGATTGGATGCGGAGTAGAGCTTGACATGCCCCTGAGGGTCTACGAGCTGAGGAGCGTCCAGAGCGGTTTGGTAGGGGAAGGGATGCTGAGAATAGCCGGAGACGGGGATCTTGATTGGATCATCCAGGCGATTTCCTCCTTTGAGCAGGATGCAGCCATCGACGAGTCTCCAGACCCGGAGCGGGTCGGAAAGTTGGCGCGCCGGCTTGTTGGAAGACAAGGCCTTTATCTGTGGGAACATGAGGGCAGGGTCGTCTCCATGGCCGCCAAAACTCGTCCGACGCGCCACGGCATCGCACTAAATTATGTATATACTCCCGGGGAACTAAGGGGACGGGGTTATGCCACCAGCTGTGTCGCAGCACTGTGCCAGGAGCTGCTGGGCGAGGGGTACGAGTTCTGCACCCTGTTTGCTGATCTGCGCAACCCAACTTCCAACGGCGTCTATCTTCGGGTCGGCTTCAAGCCGATAGGAGACTTCGCCAGCTACCGGTTTACGGGGGAGAACCGATGATTATCAGCGCCAGCCGCCGCACAGACATCCCGGCCTTCTACACTCCCTGGCTGATGGAACGCCTGCGGACGGGTTCTGTCTGCGTGCGCAACCCGTTTCGTCCGCGGCAGGTCAGCTTGGTCTCCCTGAAACCGGAGGACGTTGACTGCATCGTCTTTTGGACGAAGAATCCGGCGCCGCTCATGCCGCATCTAGCAGAAATCGAAGAGATGGGCTTCACGTTCTATTTTCAATTCTCTCTGACTCCATACGACCGAACCATCGAGCGCAGTGTTCCGGACAGGAAGGTTTTGGTGCAGACTTTCCGAGAGCTTGCTGAGAGGGTAGGGGCGCAGCGCGTGGTGTGGCGTTACGATCCGATCATCTTGAGCGCAGAACTGTCTGTCGATAGGCACGTGCAGCTCTTCGCTGAGCTTGCCGCAGAGCTGCGGGGGAGTTGTGAACGGTGCATGATCAGCTTCCTCGATTTCTACGCCAAAACCAAACGCAATACGAAAGAGCTTGAGCTGCTCCCCATTTCGGAGCAGGACATGCAGCTTCTGGGCCAGAATCTTTCCGCTGCTGCCAAGGCGTGTGGGATAAGAGTCTTCACATGCTGCGAGCAGGCCGATCTGAGCAGGTGGGGTATCGGCCATGGCAAGTGTGTTGACGATGAACTGATCGGAAGCATCACAGGCCGGCCCCTCGCCTCAGCAAAGGACCGAAACCAAAGACCCGCCTGCGGGTGCGTGAAGAGTGTAGATATCGGGGCGTATGACACCTGTCTGCACCAGTGCCTGTATTGCTATGCCAATGCTGATCACGCCAAAGCGGCCGCCAACTGGAACGACCATGACCCTCGCTCCCCGCTGCTTCACGGGTGGGTCACGCCTGACGATGAGTTGGTTTTCCGCAAAGAAAAAAAGAGGCTAGGCAGCCTCTTTACTGTGTGTAGTTCTTAGGGCTTTGGAGCGCCAGGTGCCCCGCCTGAACAGAGCGTAGGTGATGATGGCGCCCAAGATCCAGGAGACAAGCAGCGAGACAAACGTGGATTCGGGCCTGCCCGTGGGATATGCGGCGCTTCTTGTCAGGTGGGCCAGGATGTAGGCCAGGGGCACACGGATGATCACTGTGGTCACGATGGAGATCCACATGGGTGTCATCGTATCTCCGGCACCGCGCATCACTCCTGAGAGGCACTGGGTAACCGCCATGGCGATGTAACCTACCGCCAGGATGCGCAGCATGCGCTGGCTGAGGGCCACGAGCTCAGGCGTGTCTGTGAAGACGTGCATCAAGTAGTGGCCGAAAAAGAGCAGGATCACAGTGATGGCAGTGCTTACGCCCACGGCGATCAGGGTCCCGTCTCTAGTGCCCTTTTCTACTCGATCGACCTTTCCAGCCCCGATGTTCTGCCCGGCGAAGGTGGTCATGGCACTGCCGAAAGAGAAGTTTGGCATCATGGCAAACCCGTCGACGCGCATGACAATGACGTTGCAGGCGATGACCAGCTCGCCAAAGCTGTTCGTCAGCGACTGCACCATGATCATGGCCATGGAGAAAATGGCCTGCGTCAAGCCTGATGGAAGGCCGAGTTTGAGCACGGTCCAGGCCATATCTCTGTCTGGCTTGAGCATTGAGAGGTTCATGTCGAAGTGCTCTCCCATCTTGGCCAATTTCAGCAGGCAGAGCACAGCTGAAAGACCTTGGGCCAACACTGTGGCCAGGGCAACACCGGGAACCCCCATGTCAAAGTTTGCGACGAAGACGATATCCAGCACCACGTTTAGGGCCGTGCTTACCAATAGGAAGACCAGTGCCGACACGGAATCGCCGAGGCCCCGCAGGATGCCTGAAAGGATGTTGAAATAAGAAAAACCAACGCTGCCGAGGAACAGGAGATTCAGG
>DURQ01000096.1 GCA_012840725.1 Bacillota bacterium | reverse complement strand
GAGGCACGAAGCAAGAGGCAAGAGGCAAGACGCAGGAGCTGCGTCGTGCCTCTTTTTTGTTAGCCTCTTCTTGCTTGCTGCCACTTGCCTCCTGCTTCCTGTTTCTTGATTTCTTGCCCCCGTTTCCGCAAACGGTTATACTAGGACTATAGGCTGTCGAGGAGAGGATCGTATGGCGATAGTTGAGCTGGAGAATGTCCACAAGATCTACTACTTGGGGAAGGCGGAAGTGCATGCTCTGCGGGGCGTCACCTTTGACATAGAAAGGGGCGATTTCGTCTCGATCGTGGGGCCATCGGGGTCGGGGAAGTCGACCATCCTCAACCTCATCGGCTGCATAGACCAGCCCACTTCTGGTACGGTCAGGATCAATGGGACGGCGACTGCCGGCCTCAGCGATCGCGAGCTGACAAACATGCGCCACAAGACGCTGGGATTCATCTTCCAGTCCTTCAACCTGATCCCCGTGCTGAATGTCTATGAGAACATAGAGTTTCCGCTGCTTCTGGGCCGGGATAGGCCTGGCAAAAAGGAGATGCGGGAGTGGATCGAATACTTAATCGAGGCCGTGGGGCTGGCCGATCACATGCATCATAGATCGAACGAACTCTCCGGCGGGCAGCGGCAGCGGGTGGCCATCGCCCGGGCTCTTGCCACGAAGCCCGAGATTGTCCTGGCCGATGAACCAACGGCCAACCTGGACTCCAAAACGGGGCACAGCATCCTCGAGCTGATGAAGAAGATGAATGCGGAGCTGAACACCACGTTCATCTTTTCCACGCATGACATGAACATCATGAGCGTGGCGGATCACGTGATCCGTTTGCTCGACGGTTTGGTAGTGGAAGACAGCAGGACCAAAGCCGCGGCAGGTGGCCGGCCATGAGGATCCTCCTGACCATTGCTTGGCGCAATGTGCGCCAGCAGAAGGTGAAAACGGCCATCATCGGCCTGATCATGGTCATCGGGATCATGGTGCTGGTGGTTGGCAACTCGTTTATGGATACGGCCGCGTCGGGCATCGAACGCTACTACATCAAGAATTACACGGGCCACCTGATGATCACGGGGAAAACCAAGGGCGCCCTGACTTTGTTCGGCTTTCAGGATCTGACGGCCCTGGAACAGCTCGTGCCTAGGATCCCAGACTATGCTGAGGTAGTGGAGTTTGCCAGGTCTCTGCCCTATGTGGAGGCGGTCAATCCCCAAGTTTCCGCCACCGCGGTTGTGTCCAGGGGCGAACGGACTCTGGGAGCTACACAGCTGTTCGGGGTGGTCCCCGACCAGTACCAGTCCATGTTCCCAGACAACGTGGAGATCCTCGAAGGAGGCTTCTGGGGCCCCGGTGAGCAGGGCGTGCTTCTGAACAAGGCCGTGGCCGAGCTTCTGGAACAGGAGGTCGGCTTTACCTTCAGGCCCGGCGATAGGCTCCTGTTCACTTCCGCCAGCACCCAGACGGGCATGCGCATCCGGGAAGTGGAAATAACAGGCATCTTCCGCTTCAAGCAGTCCAATGTTCAGCTGGATATGGTCTCTTTGATGGATGTCTCTAACGTGCGGGCCCTGGCCGGAATGGTGGTGGGCTCCGCGGATCCGGCAGAACTCACCGGCGAAGAGCGAAACCTGTTAGGGGAGATCGATGAGGAGAACCTTTTCGGGTCTGCTGAATCACTCTTTGCCGAGGTTATTGTGGAAGAGCCGGCAGCAGCGGACGACGACTTCTGGTTTTCCCTTCTCGAGGGTACTCCAGCCGCGGAGGAAGCGACCGCGGAGGATACGGGAGCCTGGCACTTCCTGCTCATCCGCCTGAAAGATGAAAAGTATCTCAAGCAGGCAGAGGCTGACTTTGCTTCCTTCTTTGCTGAAAAGGGTATCGCCGCCCAAACCAGGGGCTGGCGCCAGGGGGCAGGGGCCATGGCCGAGCTGTCCTACGGGATCAAGAGCGTGTTCAACACGGTCGTCCTGATCATCGCCGTTGTGGCGGTGATCATCATCATGAACACCTTGGTGATCTCCATCACCGAGCGCATGAGCGAAATTGGGACTATGCGGGCCATCGGCGCCCAGAAGAGTTTCGTACGCCGCATGATCGTTCTGGAGACCATGCTCCTGTCCGGGATCTCCGGGCTGGTGGGCGTGGCCGCTGGCGGCCTGGTGCTCTTTATCCTAAACCGCATCGGGCTTAAGGCCACCAACGTGTTTTTTGAGATCATCTACGGAGGGCCGGAGCTCAGGCCGACGCTTTCCCTTTCCTCCGTTATTCTCTCCCTGGTGGTGATCGTGGCTGTCGGAGCCGTTTCGAGCGCCTATCCCACTGCCCTGGTCATGAGAACTTCGCCGCTCAAGGCTATGGAAAGCTCGAGGTGATCAGATGCTTACGCTAATGGTGGCATTCCGCAACATTTCCCGCCAGCGGAAGCGCAGTTTCCTCTTGTCGGGCGCCATAGCCTTCGGGATGCTGATTATCACGATCATCAACGCTCTAACCGGAGGCGTGGTGGAGAACATCAGAGATAACTTCGCCCATGCCTTGGGGGGCCATGTGTTCATCACAGGAAGGGAGTACAACCAGCGCGACCAGGTGGTCAACAAGATCCGCCCAGATGCGCGCCTGGATAGGCTGCTTGCGGACAACGCGGACCGAATCGCGGCTTTCACAAAGCGGAGCCAGGCACTTCCTTCGCTGATCTTCGGCTCCAAACAGACCATGCAGCTGGTCTACGGCGTGGACTTCCAGGAAGAAGACAAACTCTTGAACAGCCTGGTGCTGATCGATGGGTCGCTGCAGGATGTGTTCTCAGTGGAGAACGCAGCCATCCTGCCCCAGCCCGTGGCCGAGCGCCTGGGCGTCCACGTGGGAGAGACGGTGCTGATCAGGCTGGAGACCCTGACTGGGCAGCACAATGTGGGAGAGCTGCTGGTAGTTGCCTTTGTAGAAGACCAGGAACAGTTCGGGCTCTCTGCCGCCTATGTGAGCAGGGCATATCTGAACAGCCTGCTGGGCCTGGATCCGGGTGAATACCAGATCCTGAACTTGTTTTTGACCGACTTGAGTTTGGTGGAGAGCTTCACCCGCACCTTCCGGGAAGGGCTCATGACCCCGGAGGAACAGGCGGAAGAGGAAAAAGAAGAGCAGGTTGAGGTCACCGTTTCCATAGGCGGGGTGCCCATTCAGCCCCAGACCGGGGAGCGGAGGATCGCCCGCTGGGCGGGTACGCGTTACCGGGTGATGAACATCAACCAGGTTATGGAACCTGTCGAGCTGGCCGTGGGGGTCCTGAACCGGGTAGGCCTCGTCATCTTTATTATCCTGCTCCTTGTGACCATGGTGGGCATCACCAACACCTTCCGGATGGTTCTCATCGAACGTACCAGGGAGATCGGTACGATGCGCGCTTTCGGCATGCACCGCAAGCAGGTGCAGCGGATCTTCCTCTGGGAAGCGGTGCTGCTCGGCCTGGTGGGCTGCGCAACCGGTCTTGCCCTTGCCGGCCTGCTTATCCTGGTGATAGGGAACTGGCGGCTCAACGTTGATCCGGCGCTGCAGTTCTTCCTGAGGAACGGGCGCATAACGTTCAAACTCTCCCTGGGCGACATCTTCCTGAACCTGTTCTTGGTCGTTTTGACCAGCCTGTTAGCTGCCTACTGGCCGGCGCGGGCCGCAGCCAAGCTCTCGCCGCTCAAGGCACTCAGTTCGCATACTTAGGAGGTTGCCATGAAGACAGTACGCTTCTTTGCCGCCGCTGTTCTCATCCTGATCGCAGCTTCTGTTACCGTTCAGGCCGATGATTTCAGCCAGATCCGGGCGATTTTGGAGAGAATCGATGCCCAGAGCCGCTTTTCCGACACAGACTTTTCCTGCCTCGCCACCTTGATCGTGGAAGACCCTGAGAAGGGTATCGAGAAGATGGCGGTCAGGCAGTTCAGGCGCGATGACGGTGAGCGCTATCTGCTCCTCATCCAGGAGCCGGTTACCCAGCGGGGCCAGGGATATCTCCTTGAGGGAGACAATCTCTGGTTCTACGACCCGTCCAGCCGCCAGTTTGCCCACACTTCGCTGAAGGAGACCTTCCAGGACTCCGATGCCCGCAACGCGGATTTTGGCAGCAGCAGCTATGCCACTTCCTATGATATCGAAGGCTATTTCGAAGGGACCCTCGGAAACTTTGAGGTGTACATTATCGAGCTGAAGGCTGTCGATGACAGCGTGCCCTTCCCGTACATCACTCTCTGGGTGACCAAGGATACCAATCTGGTGCTCAAGGCAGAGGAGTACAGCTTGACCCGCCGGCTGATGCGCTCGTCCCTCTTCACCAAGTATGCCAAGGTGGGCGAGGCGATCATCCCCGTGCAGATGGTTTTCGTCGATGAGCTTGTGGAAGGCAAGAAAACACAGGTCAGCCTGAGTGAGATTTCCGTGGCTCCCATACCCGATCACGTCTTTACCAAGGCGTATCTGGAGCGGGTGAACCGATAGCAGAAGGGCGAGGAGGGAGACTGTGATCAGGAAGATGATCTGGGGCGTCCTGCTTGTGCTCATGATGGCGGGTACAAGCTGGGCGGCGGATTTCGATGACTTCTTCATGGATGACCTGTTCGTGGACCTGGAGGTGGACGAGGGCGGTTTAGCGCCTGAGGAAGCGCTCCTTGTTCAAGAGCGCTTGGTGGTGGGGGGTAGCTACAGCCTTTCGTTCAACGCCTCCCGCATCTCTATTGAAAGCAGGGAGCCGAGCAGCCAGTGGAGGGGTGCCATGGGCGGCCAGCTTTACCTGGATGCCCGGCCCGACCCGAACTTCCGGGTGTTTGGCAAGGCCGGCCTGAACTACTCCCTCAGCGATGGCGGCGCTGATGTGCAGGTCAAGGTTCAGGAGCTTTTCGCCGACTTCAACTACGGCAACAAGGTCTTTTTTCGTGCCGGCAAGCAGAACGTGAAGTGGGGGGCCGGCTATTTTTACAGTCCTGCCGACATCATCAACATCGGGCGCATTGATCCTTTAGACCCGGAAGCGGAGCGGGAGGGCCCGGTTGCCCTAAAGGCCCACTATCCAAAGGGAAGCAACAATTATTACCTTTACACCCTCGTTGACAGCACCAAAGAAGACGTTAGGATTGCTTTTGCGCCAAAGATGGAGCTCGTTCTGGGGAAGAGCGAGTTAGGCCTGGGCGGCTTCTACAAACAGGATCAGGTGCCCCGCCTCATGGCCACCCTTTCCTCGTCCTTTGGCGATGTGGGGTTTTTCGGCGAGGCTGTGCTCAGCTTCGGCTCACAGCGGGGTTTTCTGGAACAGCGGGGTCCGCTCTATGAGATCGTGGAAAAGGAAGGGCTCTTCCTCCAGCTCACCGCGGGCGGCATGTACCGCTTCAGGGATAGGGAAGGGAATTTGGATCTCTCAGCGACCTTCCAGTACTATTTCAACGGCGAGGGTTACGGCGATCAAGAGGGGATCAAAAAGGTGCGCCAAGCTCGGCTCAAGGGCGAGCTGCCGCCGGTGCTCAACCCCCAGAAACTGGGCACCCTTGCTTTGACAGGCAGCGGGCGGCACTATGCCGCAGGAAGCCTTTCATGGAACAGCATCCTCGGTTCCAAGCTCTCTGCTTCGATGCTCGTGCAGGCCAATCTGTCCGATCAGTCGGGGATAGTCTACGCGGTGCTGCGCCTGCCCGAGTGGCACAAGCTCTCACCAAGCATTGGGGTCAGCACTAACTTCGGGCCGTCTGGCAGCGAGTTCGGCGCCACCGGCCGCACCGTGACAGTGTTCGCTGCTGTAAGCATCAGCGGAGCCTTCTGAGAACGGCAGAAAAAGCGCCCTCCTCCTGAGTGGAGCAGGGCGCTTTTTTTAGCCTTGCGGACTTGATAGGGACACGCTCACTTCAAACGTGCCGATTGGGGTTATGAGCGGGACCACGATGGCTTTTTCGGTAGCCATGGAAAGGGAACCCTGTGTGCCTATAAAGACCTGGGGTGGGGAGATCTGGCAGGCCAGCGAACTGCTTGCAAGCATCGTGACGGCATTGCCGCTGATAATATTGGCCACTTCTCCCAGGGCCGAGCAGACAAAGGCGTCAAGCTTGCTCATGGGCATACCCGCCATGGTGGTCACCATCTCCAGGGCCATCTCCTTCGGGAAGCTGTAGAGCAGGGAACCCCGCAGATCCCCAGTAACGCCGATCACCACGTTGGCCTCGCTCACCGGCGCAAGCTCTTCCACGGCCCTGAGCTGCCCCCTCTGCACGTCGAGGTTGAGCATGATCCTGAACACATCGAGAGTGGCCTTGTAGAATGGGTTTATGTACTCGACTTTCATTGCTGCCCTCCTTGCGACCGGATGAACTCGCCGATCCTCTGGTCCTCTCTACCCACGTGCATGATCAACCAGGTCATGACTCTGGCGGCGAACTCCTGCACCTTTTCTTCGTCAAATCCTTCCTCTTCGACTCTCTGTGCAAACTGCCGGATTTCCTCCCTGAAAGCGGCATGGACGGCAGCGTGCTTCTCCAGGCCAGGATAGCCGATCTCCCTCTGCAGTGCTTCTTCATCGTTAAAGTGGATAACCACATACTCCTTCATGAACTCCAGCGTGGCCTGAACCTGGTCCAACCGTTCTTCCCAGGCTCCTTCTTCCTGCACAGCACGGATGAAGCTGGCCACCCTGTCGAAAAGCTCATGGTGTTGGGAATCGATCAGCTCTGACCCGATCCGGTAATGCTCTTTCCACATTTCGGCGCCTCACTCCTTTGTCCCCCGTATTCGGCACACTCTCCTGATAATCCTCCCCCAGGCAGAAGCCCGGATCTAAGTGATTTTCGGCACAGGTGGACAGTGGGTGGAGGGATAACGGTGCCCGACCAGAATAATGGAAGGGAAGGATTGGTTGGAAGGAGGGATGGTCATGAAGCTTAAGATCTACGGGCCGGAAGTGCCCAACATCCCCTGGGAAGAACGTCCCCCAGGCAGTGGAGAGGTGCTCTGGCGCTATTCAAAAAACCCGGTCATACCAAGGAATCTCATCCCCTGCGCCAACAGCATTTTCAACAGCGCAGTGGTGCCCTATCAAGGGGAGTTCCGTGGCGTGTTCCGGGTGGACAACAGGGCAAGGGAGATGTGCCTCCACTCCGGACGGAGCCGAGATGGCCTGAACTGGGAGCTTGACCCTGAGCCGATCGCTTTCATCTGCGGGATCGATGAGCTTAAGCCCTTTGTCTATGGCTACGACCCGCGGGTGACCTGGATCGAAGACCGTTATTACGTCACCTGGTGCAACTGGTATCACGGTCCCACCATCGGTGCAGCGTACACCTTCGACTTCGAGAAGTTCTACCAACTGGAGAATGCTTTTCTGCCGTTCAACCGCAACGGGGTGCTCTTTCCCCGAAGGATCAACGGCAACTACGCGATGCTCTCCCGGCCCAGCGACAACGGCCACACGCCTTTTGGCGACATCTTCTACAGCGAAAGCCCCGATCTGACCTATTGGGGACGGCACCGCTTTGTCATGGCCACTGCCGGGGGCTGGCAGTCCACCAAGATTGGTGCAGGTCCGGTGCCCATCGAGACAAGCGAAGGCTGGCTGTTGATCTACCACGGGGTGCTCACATCCTGCAACGGCTTCGTCTACAGCGCCGGGGCGGCCCTGCTCGATCTGGACCAGCCCTGGAAGGTGATCGCCCGCACCAGGCCGTACATCATCTCGCCGCAGACCTACTACGAGTGCGTGGGAGATGTGCCCAATGTGGTGTTCCCCTGTGCAGCGCTGGTGGACAGCGCCACAGGCAGGCTCGCCCTCTATTACGGAGGAGCAGATACTGTGGTGGCGGTGGCCTTCGGGTATGTGCAGGAGCTTGTGCAGTTTGTCAAGGATAACTCAATGATATAGGAGGGAGCTAGATGCAGAACTTCACCTTTTCCAACATCACCAAGATCGTTTTCGGCAGGGGAGTTGAGGAGCGGGTTGGCAGGGAAGCGGCCCAGTATGGGCGGAAGGTGCTCCTGCACTACGGCGGCGGGCACATTGTGCGCTCCGGACTGAAGGCCCGGGTTGAGGCCTCTCTGCGGGAAGCTGGGCTTGAGATCATCGAACTGGGCGGCGTTCAGCCCAACCCGAGGTTGAGTTTGGTTAGAGAGGGCATTGAGCTGGTGCGCAGGGAAGGGATCGACCTGATCCTAGCCGTCGGCGGCGGCAGCGTGATCGACTCGGCTAAGGCCATCGCCATCGGGGTGCCCTATGATGGGGATGTATGGGACTTCTTCGCAGGCAGAGCCCAAGCAGAAGAAAGCCTGCCTCTTGGCGTGGTTCTGACCATACCAGCGGCGGGAAGCGAGTCAAGCCCCAGCGCGGTGATCACCAACGAGGATGGCTGGTTGAAGCGGGGCTACACCGCCATTGTCATGCGTCCCAAATTCGCTCTCCTCAATCCAGAGCTCACTTTCAGCCTGCCGGCGTACCAAACCGCCTGCGGCGTTGCTGATATGACCGCCCACATCCTGGAGCGCTATTTCACCAATGAGCCCGATGTCGGCTTCAGCGACCAGCTCTGCGAGGCGGCTCTGCGGGGCATCATCCAGGAAGCTCCCCGGGCCATCGCCGAACCCGAGGACTACGGGGCGAGAGCGAACATCATGTGGGCTGGAACCGTTGCCCACAACGACCTTTTGGGCATGGGCAGGATCGAAGACTGGGCCTCCCATGGTATCGAGCATGAGCTGAGTGCCATCTACGACACAGCCCACGGTGCTGGCCTGGCCATCGTCTTCCCGGCCTGGATGAAGTATGTGTACAAGCACAACCCTGCCCGGTTTGTCCAGTTCGCGGTGCGGGTGTTCGGCGTGGAACAGGATTTCTTCAACCCAGAGCGGACTATCCTGGAAGGAATCCGGTGCCTCGAGGAGTTCTTCCGCCGGATCGGTCTGCCGGTGCGGCTGCAGGAGGCGGACATTCCCGCTGACCGTTTGGAGGAGATGGCAGCAAAGGCCACCGCAGACGGGCCACTGGGCAGCTTCGTGCCCCTCGAGAAGGACGACGTACTGGCCATCTACCAGCTGGCCAACGCCTAAAGGCGCCTGAGCACGGTGATGGGGCGGACGATTTCGCCCCGTCCTTCCCCAAGGGGTTCCTGGAGATTCCAGTCGTTCCACCAGCCGAGCAGCTCAAAGCGGTGCAGCTTCGTTGCGGCCAGGACGAACTCCTGGGGGAAGATCGCCCTCCGCAGCCCGCGGTGGAGAAGTGTGCGCTGCTGCCCTTTGTCCTGGATGGTGAAGAGGATGTTTTCTTCGTAGAGCTGCTCCGCGGCATTGTGCACCCTGGTGGTGTAGCGGGTGGTGACCGTGATGCCCTGGCGGCGCTGGACCCAGCTGTCCCTGGTGCCGCTGAGGGGCTCAAAGTCGATGCACCAGTCGAGGAAGTACAGGCCGCCGGGCTTCAAACCGGCCTCGGCGGCGGTGAAATGGCTGAGCAGGTCTTCTGTGCTCTGCACGTAAAGCGAACCCATCATGATATAGAGAAAGTCTGCAGGTTCATCGAGCTTGAAGTCTTTGAGATCAGCTAGAACGAACTTGGGGTCGTGTCCTTCTCTTGCAGCCTTCTCCCGGGCGTACTCGATCATGGTGGGGTTGAGATCGAGGCCCCAATACTCGTAACCGCGGCTGATCAGCTCCAGCATGTGGGGGCTGTTGCCGCAGGCCAGCTCCAAGACGGTCTTCACGGGAATCTTGGAGTACTTGGCGATCGCCTCTTCCATTGTGTCGACTTCCGCCGGGATGTCGCGGTAAGAGAAGGCGATCTCATAGTAATGAGGATAGCTGTAGATACTGTCCAAGCGATCACCTTTTTCTGAACATGAAACGGAGGAAGTGCCTATGAGTCAAGCGACAGCCGTCTTTGGCGGGGGCTGCTTCTGGTGCCTGGAGGCCATTTTCAGCGAGCTCAAGGGAGTCCTGGAAGTCCTCCCTGGCTACAGCGGCGGCCATGTGGAAAACCCCACCTATGAGCAGGTGTGCACGGACAAGACCGGACACGCCGAAGTTGTGCAGATTTCGTACGATCCGGATGAGATCAGTTATGAGGACCTGCTGCGCATCTTCTTCAGCACCCATGATCCTACCACCCTCAACCGCCAGGGTGAGGATGTGGGTACGCAGTACCGTTCAGTGGTCTTCTACGGCAGCGAAGCCGAGCGCCAGGCTGCCGAGAGGATCAAAGAAGAAATGGCGCCGCTGTGGGAGGATCCGATCGTCACCGAGATCGTTCCCCTGGAGAGGTTCTGGCCGGCGGAAGACTACCACCGCAACTACTTCCGGCTCCATCCTGAGAAGACCTACTGCAGCCTGGTCATCGCGCCAAAGGTGGCCAAGTTCCGCAAGAACTTCGCGGAGAGGCTGAAGGCCCGCTGACCCTAGAGGCGAACCGACTGGGGAAACTTCATGGTTGCGAAGTAGTCGTCCACAGTTTCCGCACGGCGGATCAGCTCGGCTGAGCCGTCGGTGCGCAGCAGGATTTCCGCTGAGCGCAGGCGGCCGTTGTAGTTGTAGCCCATGGAGTAACCGTGGGCGCCCGTGTCGTGGATGATCACCAGATCTCCCAGTTCGATCTGGGGAAGCGGCCGGTCGATGGCGAACTTGTCGTTGTTTTCGCAGAGGCCCCCAACCACGTCGTAGATGTGGTCATGGGGGTCATCTTCTTTGCCCGCCACTGTGATGTGATGGTAGGCCCTGTAGATCGCGGGGCGCATCAGATCGGCAGCGCAGGCATCAAGGCCGATGTAGCTTTTGTGCGTCTCCTTGCGGCGGATCGCCGTGGCCACGAGGTGGCCGTAGGGGGCGAGCATATAACGGCCGAGTTCGGTGACAACGGCCGCGCTGCCCAAGCCAGCAGGGGCCAAGATCTCTTCAAAGGCCCTGCGCACTCCTGCGCTTACGGCGGAGATGTCGACCGGCTTTTGATCCGGCCGGTAGGGGATGCCCAGGCCTCCGGAGAGGTTGATGAAGGTGAAGCGGGCGCCGGTCTCTTGGTGCAGCTCGGCCACTACTTGGAACAGAGTCCTGGCCAGAGCTGGGTAGTAGTCATTGGTCACGGCATTGCTCACCAGGAAGGCGTGGATCCCGAATTCTTCAACACCGAGCTGGAGCAGGGCCCGCACCGCTTCCGTGAGCTGCGAGCGGGTCATGCCGAACTTTGCCTCCGCGGGAGTGTCCATGATGCTGTTGCTCACAACGAAGGTGCCGCCCGGGTTGTAGCGCAGGCACAGTTTTTTGGGAATGCTGGGAAGCTGGGCGATATACTCCACATCGGTTACGTCGTCGAGGTTGATGATCGCTCCCAGCCGGTGGGCGAGGAGGAAGCTCTCGAAGGGAGTCATGTTTGACGAGAACATGATTTCTTCCCCCTTAAAGCCCATGGCCTCGGCCAGAAGCAGCTCGGTGGAGGTGGCACAGTCCACCCCGCAGCCTTCTTCTTTGAGGATGTTCAAGATGACCGGGTTTGGGTTAGCCTTGACCGCGAAATACTCTTTGAAGCCAGGGTTCCAGGCAAAGGCCTGCTGAAGCTGGCGGGCGTTCTCGCGGATGCCGCGCTCATCATAGAGGTGAAAGGGGGTAGGGAACTCTGCTGCAATTTCGCGCAGGCGCTGCGCACTGGCAAATGGTCTCTTCATTGGAACCTCCGCTGCTGTAGGGTTGAATGAAGACAACCCAACCCAAGGGGTTGGGCTGTTCGGTGGGGAGAGGCATCAGAGACTGATGGCCACCTCCAAAGCGATCTCAATCATGCTGGTGAAGCCTACCTGGCGCTCCTGAGGTGACAGTTCGCGGTGAGTGTACACTTCATCGGAGATGGTGAGCATGCAGAGGGCATTCTTCTTTGCCTTGGCAGCATTCATGTAGAGAGCGGCAGCTTCCATCTCCACCGCCAAGACGCCCATTTCCTTCCAGGCATCCGGCAGGCCGTAGAGATTGTAGAACAAATCGGAGGACAGAACATTGCCGACAAAGAAGCGCTGTCCCTTGGCCTCCGCGATCGCGACAGCCGTTTTCAGCAGCTCCCAAGAAGCTGTAGGGGCGTATGTGCCCGGAAGCTTGTACTGGTAGGCGTAGTTCGAGTCCGTGCAGGCACCCATGGCCAGAACCAGGTCGTTGATCTTCACATCATCGCGGATCGCCCCGGCCGAACCGATGCGGATAATATTGTCCACATCATACATGTTGAAAAGCTCATAGGAGTAGATCCCGATGGATGGCATACCCATGCCGCTGCCCTGGACAGAGACTGGTTTGCCCTTGTAAAGGCCTGTAAAGCCGTACATGCCGCGGACTTCATTATAACATTTTATATCCTCCAGGTAGGTTTCTGCAACAAATTTCGCCCGCAGGGGGTCTCCAGGCATCAGCACGGTCTTGGCAATGTCGCCGGGTCTGGCCGCGTTGTGCGTTGTGGTCATGTTAGTTTCCTCCTTAAGGTGTCTTCACTTACTATACTTTGACAAAAGGGGACGCTCTTCCTCCAGCGGTTCGGCGCCAGGGAAGCCGAGCAGCATATCCTGTTACAAGCATACTGCAGAGGAGGGAGAGCAATGGCAGCAACCCATATGGTCCAGCCGGGCGATACCTTGTGGGGGATCAGCCGGTTGTATGGCGTGAACTTGGATGATCTGCGTGCGGCGAACAACCTGACGGCGGATGTGATCTATCCCGGGCAGGAGCTGGTCATCCCCCTGGCCGAGGACGAACCGCAGGAAATCGTACCCACGGCCACCCTGCCTTCGGTGGAGGGAGGCTTCGATCTGCCGGAAGTAAGCTACACCCCCCAGGATCTGGCCGACCTGGAACTGCTGGCCCGCCTTGTCTACGCAGAAGCACGGGGCGAGCCCTACCAGGGCCAGGTAGCCGTGGCCGCGGTGGTGCTGAACAGGGTGGGGCATCCCCAGTTCCCCGACACCGTGGCCGGGGTGGTGTATCAACCGCGGCAGTTTGAACCGGTGTCAAACGGCTCCATCAACATGATGCCAAATAACCGGGCGTACGAAGCGGCGCTGGAGGCCTGGCAGGGGGCAGATCCAACAGATGGAGCTCTGTTCTTCTGGAACCCGCACAAGGTTTCTCCGACCAGCTGGGTCTGGTCCCGCCCCATCACGCTCCAGATCGGCAACCACGTGTTTGGTTGAAAGGCAAAAAGAGAGAGCCCAACGTGTTCGCGTTGGGCTCCCGCAGCTAAACGGAGCGTTTGGTAGATGTGGTGATACCATCCGCCACTAGTTTCTTGGCCACTCATACCAGCAGGTCAGGCACAGCCAAGAGTTACGACCGGCGCCGCGGCCAATCGCAAAGACCGGACCCGTGCAAAGAGAAACCCTCGTGCAAGCACGAGGGTGTCAACGAACTATCTTGTCTTACCGGCCTTCAGCCATGCGCTTGTAGAGCTCGTAGCGGCGGCGCACATCGTCTTCCGCCTGCTTGAAGAGCTGTTCAGCCAGCTCTGGGAACTGACGGGTCAGGCGAGCGTAGCGCACCTGGCTCATGAGATACTGGCGGAACTGCTCGTAGTCGGGCTCCTTGGAGTCAAGCTGGAACGGATTCTGGCCCTCTTCCTCTTTGCGAGGATCGTAACGGTAGAGGTTCCAGTAGCCGCACTCAACAGCCCGCTTGCTCTCTTCCACGCTCTTGCTCATGTCGATACCGTGGTTGATGCACGGAGCGTAGGCGATGATCAGCGATGGCCCGTCGTAGCTCTCAGCTTCGATCATGGCCCGCAGCAGCTGGTTGCGGTTGGCGCCCATGGCCACGGTGGCTACGTAGACATAACCGTAGGAGATGGCCATCAGGCCCAGATCCTTCTTGCGGGTGCGCTTCCCGGAGAAGGCAAACTGCGCCACGGCACCGGTTGGTGTGGACTTGGAAGCCTGACCACCCGTGTTGGAGTAGACTTCGGTATCCAGAACCAGCACGTTTACATTCTCTCCGGAGGCCAGCACATGGTCCAGGCCGCCGTAGCCGATGTCGTAGGCCCAGCCGTCGCCGCCGATGATCCAGACCGACTTCTTGACCAGGATGTCGGAGTTGGCATCGATGGCTTCAAGCACTTCCTTCAGATCGCCCGAGGAGGCTGCGATGGCTGCCGGCAGGAGCTCCTTAATGCGCGCGGCCGTGGTCTTGGTGACCTCGGGATCGTTGATGTTGTCGATCCACAGCTGGAAGGCTTCCTTCAGATCCGCCGGGATGTCTTGGCTTAAGAGGCCAGCCATCCATTCAGCGATCTGGCTTCTGCGGGCGCCCATGGCCAGATTGATACCGAAACCGAACTCGGCGTTGTCCTCAAACAGGGAGTTAGCCCAGCTCGGCCCCTGCCCGAACTCATTCTTGGCATAGGGGCAGGTGGGGGCGCTGCCGCCGTAGATGGAGGAGCAGCCGGTAGCGTTGGCAATCATCATTCTGTCGCCGTAAAGCTGGGTTAACAGTTTAACATAGGCGGTCTCACCGCAGCCAGGGCAAGCACCACTGAATTCAAACAATGGCTGCAAGAACTGACTGTTTTTAACTCTGAATTTATTAGCAATTCTATCACTCTTATCGGAAAGAGTTAAAGCATACTCCCAAAG
>DURQ01000018.1 GCA_012840725.1 Bacillota bacterium | reverse complement strand
GTTAGACTCAGACGCTCTGGTCGGCATCCAGGATATGGGCGCCGCCGGACTCACCTGTTCCTCCGCGGAGATGGCAGCCAAAGCTGGAACGGGCATTGAGCTCAACCTCGATCTCGTTCCCCAAGCCGAGGACACCTTGAGTGCCTACGAGATGATGCTCTCCGAATCCCAGGAGCGCATGCTGCTCGTGGTCAAGCAGGGCCGCGAAGATGAAGTGCTCAGCCACTTTGCCAACTACGGAGTCCAGGCCGCAGTCGTAGGCCGGGTCACAGACGACAAACAACTCCGCTTGATCCATCACGGCCAAGTGGTGGCGGAAGTACCAGCAGACCTGCTCACCAAAGAAGCCCCCATCTACCACAAACCTTCTATTGAACCAGTCTATTTCCGTGAGTTCCAACAGCTAGGTAACTACGTGCCCTCTGTAGATAACCTCAAAGAAACCCTCCTCCAGCTGCTCCAGCAGCCCACCATCGCCAGCAAGGAGTGGGTATGGCAGCAGTTTGATACCGGAACCGAGGATAGCACCATCGTCGGGCCCAGTTCCTCCGCCGCCGTGATCCGCGTCGAAGGAACAGGGCAGGGCCTCACCCTCACCGCCGACTGCAATTCCCGCTACATGTACCTTGACCCCGAAGTCGGAGGCAAGATCGCTGTGGCCGAGGCGGCCCGCAACATCACCTGCTCCGGCGGCATTCCCCTGGCCGTAACCGACGGACTGAACTTCGGAAGTCCTGAGAAGCCTGAGATCTTCTGGCAGCTGGAAAAAGCGGTTGATGGGATCAGCAACGCCTGCCGCACCTTTGGCCTGCCTGTAGTCAGCGGCAATGTCTCCCTGTACAACGAAACCAAGGGTGAAGCCATCTACC
Source organism: Bacillota bacterium (assembly GCA_012840725.1). Classification (GTDB taxonomy): domain Bacteria; phylum Bacillota; class Limnochordia; order Darwinibacteriales; family Darwinibacteriaceae; genus DTU010. The sequence goes on along the minus strand of DURQ01000018.1, from coordinate 11,883 downwards.
CCACTGCCATCATCGGCATGGTCGGATTGGTTGAGGATCTCCAGAAGGTTACAACCATTGAGTTCAAGAACGCCGGCGATCTCATCTACCTCTTAGGGGAAACCAAGGATGAGTTTGGCGGCAGCGAACTGCAGAAGCTCTTGGAAGGTAAGATCTTCGGCCGGGCACCGGAGCTGGACGTGGAGCTGGAAAAGAAGCACCAAGAGCAGGTCCGCTCGGCCATTGGCAAAGGCCTTGTCCAATCTGCCCAGGACCTCTCTGAAGGAGGCTTGGCGGTCGCCCTTGCGGAGTGCTTGATCGGCGCAGAGGGTTTGGGTGCAGATATCACTCTGAGCGGTAAGCCCGTCTCCGCCCTTTTCAGCGAATCCCAATCCCGCTACCTCCTTTCGGTGAAACCAGAGAACCAAGCGGAGTTCGAGCAGCTGGTGGACGCTCAGCCTATCGGGCGGGTTACGGCTGAACCAGTGCTGGTGGTGCGCCATGATGGCAGCACCGTCCTTGAAGTGGAAGTCGAAGAGCTGCGCAGGGCCTGGAAAGAAGCACTCCCAAGCCTGATGAACTCTGAGGCTTAAAGGAGGAATGTGGAGTGTTCGGCATCTGGGGCCATCCGCAGGCCTCCCGCATCGCCTATTACGCCCTGCACAGCCTCCAGCACCGCGGTCAGGAGGGTACAGGCCTCGTGGTAACCGATGGAGTGAGCCTGCAGGGGAGGAAAGGGGAAGGACTGGTTACAGACATCTTCACCGTTCAGTCCATGGCGGAACTCAAAGGCTTTGCCGCCATCGGCCATGTGCGCTACTCCCTCGGCGGATCGGATGGTTACGAAAACGTCCAGCCCCTCCTCTTCCGCTCCACAAGTGGGAGCCTTGCCCTCTGCCACAACGGCAACCTGCTCAACGGCGCGCAACTGCGCCGGGAGCTGGAGGAACAGGGCAGCATTTTCCAAACCTCATCTGATTCGGAAGTGCTCGCCCACCTGATCCGCCGCAGCCGCCTGCCTTCCCTGAAGGAGCAGGTGAAGTACGCTCTCTCGCTTTTGGAAGGGGCCTATGCTTTTCTGCTGCTGACGGAAAAGGAACTTGTCGCTGCACTGGATCCCCGGGGGATGCGCCCCCTATCGCTGGGGAGGTTAGGCGACGCCTACGTTATAGCCTCCGAAACCTGCGCCTTCGACATCATCGGCGCCGAGTTTGAGCGGGATGTGCTGCCGGGAGAACTGATCGTGATTGGCGAGCAGGGTCTGCACACCGAAATGCTCACGGCTGCCCCAAGGCGCACTCTCTGCGCCATGGAGTATGTGTATTTTGCCCGCCAGGACAGCAACCTCGATGGCATCAACGTCCATACCGCTCGCAAAGGGTTGGGAAGGCAGCTTGCTAGGGAATGTCCTGTGGAAGCAGATGTGGTCACAGGCGTGCCCGATTCGAGCCTATCAGCGGCGATCGGTTACGCCGAGGAGCTGCGCATCCCCTACGAAATGGGCTTGGTCAAGAGCCGCTATGTTGGCCGCACCTTCATCGAACCCACCCCCACCCTGCGGGAGCAGGGCGTGAAGCTCAAGCTGTCGGCGGTAAGGGGCGTGGTGGAAGGCAAGCGCGTCGCCCTGGTGGACGACTCCTTCGTGCGGGGCACAACAGGGAGACGCATCATCGGCCTCCTCAAGGAAGCAGGCGCAAAAGAGGTACACATGCTGATCGGTTCACCCCCCATCAAGTTCCCCTGCTTCTACGGCATCGATCTCTTGAGTACATCCGAGTTAATTGCGGCGAACCACGATGTGGAAGAGATGAGACAGATCATTGGCGCAGATTCCCTGCACTTTATCAGTGAAGAAGGGATGCGCATGGTCTTGGGAAGCGGGCTGTGTCTCTCCTGCTTCACCGGGAACTACCCAACTGCGGTACCCAAGGCTTGAGAGAAGGAGGATCAGAAATGGCGGATGCCTATCGCCGGGCAGGAGTAGATTTGGAAGCGGGCTACGAAGTCGTCTCAAGGATCAGAAAGCACGTGGAGCACACGCGACGCCTTGGGGTGCTCGGCACTGTCGGCGGCTTCGGAGGACTCTTTGACCTCTCCACACTCAAACTCAAAGAGCCGGTCTTGGTTTCCGGTACAGATGGAGTGGGCACCAAGCTCCTTGTAGCCCTCATGGTGGACAAACACGACACCGTGGGGATCGACGCCGTGGCCATGTGCGTAAACGATATCGTGGTCCAGGGCGCCGAACCTCTCTTTTTCCTAGATTACATCGCCTGCGGGAAGACCAATCCGGCCCGCATCGAGGCCATCGTAAAGGGTGTTGCGGAAGGCTGTTCCCAGGCCGGTTGCGCCCTGATTGGCGGAGAGACCGCCGAGATGCCCGGTCTTTACGGACCGGAGGAATACGACCTAGCAGGGTTTGCCGTTGGAGCCTGTGAGAAGCCGGACCTGATCGACGGCTCGACCATCAAATCCGGAGATGTGCTGATCGGCCTTGCTTCAAACGGCCTGCACAGCAACGGTTTTTCCCTTGCCCGCCGCATCCTCTTTGTCCAAGCCAAACTGCGCACTTCAGATTATGTAGACGACCTGGGCTGTACCATAGGCGAAGAGCTGCTCAAGCCGACACGCATCTACGTTAAGCCTGTTCTGGAAGCCCTGAAGCAGTTTCGGATCAAGGGCATGGCCCACATCACCGGCGGAGGGTTCATCGAGAACATCCCCCGCATGCTGCCTGCCGGTCTCGGAGTCGAGATCGACGAAGGAAGCTGGGAAATCCCTCCCATCTTCCCCTTAATGGCCTCCCTGGGCCGAGTGGACAAACTGGAAATGTACAATGTGTTCAACATGGGGATCGGGATGATGATTGCAGTTGACGAAGAACTGGCCCCAGATGTGATGCGGTGCTTTGCGGAACTTGGTGAGCGACCCTATGTGATCGGCAGGGTAATCGAGGGTGGAGGGGTGCGCTTCGTATGACCAAGATCGCGGTCTTTGCCTCGGGGAATGGAACCAACCTGCAGGCCATCATCGATGCAGTGCGGCGGGGCGGGCTCGCTGCCTCAATCGAGCTGGTGGTGTGCGACCGGCCGGGCGCCTACTGCCTGACACGCGCTCGGGAAGCCGGGATTCCGTACTTCATGTTCTATCCCAGGAAGTACCCAAGTAAAGCCGCCTACGAAGAGTTGATCCTGCAGCAGCTCACGGAAGCCGGTGTTGAGTACATCGTGCTGGCGGGGTATATGCGGATTATCGGGCTTACTCTGCTCAACGCCTATCCCCAACGGATCATCAACATCCACCCATCACTCCTACCCTCATTCCCAGGCAGGGACGCCATAGGACAAGCTCTAGACGCCGGCGTGCCGCTTACTGGAGTGACCATCCACTATGTAGATGAAGGGATCGACACTGGACCGACTATCGCCCAGCGCCCGGTCTTCATCGACCCGGGAGAGTCCAGGGAGAGCCTGGAACAGAAGATCCATGCCGTGGAGCATGAGCTTTACCCGCAGGTACTGCAGGAGATCTTTACGCAACGGAGGGTATTCAATGCATAAACGAGCACTGATCAGCGTCTCTAACAAAAGCGGAGTAGTAGATTTCGCCCGGGAGCTTCACAGCCTGGGCTTTGAAATCCTCTCAACGGGAGGAACCAAGCGGGCTTTGGAAGAGGCGGATATCCCTGTGACCGGCATCAGTGAAGTAACCGGCTTTCCAGAGATCCTCGGAGGGAGGGTGAAAACGCTCCATCCCAAGATCCACGGAGGACTGCTTGCTCGGCTGGATCAAGCTGACCACCAATACGCTCTTTCTCAGCACGGGATCGTACCCATCCAGATCGTCTGCGTCAACCTCTATCCCTTCCAGCAGACTATCGCTCGGGGCGATGCCAGCGAGGAAGAGGCGATCGAGAACATAGACATAGGTGGACCGACCATGCTCCGCGCCGCTGCCAAGAATCACGAGTTCGTGACGGTGCTGGTCGATCCTGCAGATTACGGAGAGGTGCTGGCACAGCTGCATGATGTGGGCGACGTATCCCGAGAAACCAGGCGAAGGCTGGCTGCTAAGGTTTTCCGCCACACAGCAGCCTATGACGCCTTGATCGCCGAGTACCTCACCAACCTCACAGGCGAAGAGTTCCCCGAGAAGCTCACCGTAACCTACGAGCTTCAGCAGTCTCTGCGCTACGGAGAGAACCCCCATCAAAAGGCCGCGTTCTACAGAAAACCACTGGGTTCGCGCTCTTCCCTTCCCTACGCCAAACAGCTCCACGGAAAGGAGCTTTCGTACAACAATATCAACGACGCTGAGGCGGCTCTGCAGATCGTGAAGGAGTTCGATGAACCAGCAGCAGTTGCAGTGAAGCACACCAACCCCTGTGGTGTTGGCGTGGGTGCTACCTTGGCCGAAGCCTTTGCCAAGGCCTATGCCTGTGATCCCGTGTCCATCTTTGGTGGTATAGTGGCCCTTAACCGCGAGGTGGATCTGGAAACGGCGGAGCAGCTGCATGAGATCTTTCTGGAAATCGTTATAGCGCCCTCATTCTCCGAGTCCGCTCTGGAACTGCTGACCAAGAAGAAGAACCTGCGACTGCTGAGCATTCCTCTCGACACTCCCACGGCCGGCGAGAAGAAACTCACCTCAGTGACAGGCGGACTGCTCATCCAGGATTGCGATCACTTCACCCTCGACCAAGCTGAGCTCTCCGTACCTACCAAGCGCCAACCAACGGCCGAAGAATGGGAAGGGATCAAATTCGGCTGGAAAGTGGTCAAGCATGTGAAGTCCAATGCCATTGTGGTCTGCACCCGAGATATGACTCTCGGGATCGGAGCAGGTCAGATGAATCGGGTTGGCGCAGCCCAGATTGCTCTGCAGCAGGCTGGTGGTAAAGCCCGAGGCGCGGTGTTGGCTTCTGATGCTTTCTTCCCCATGTCCGACACGGTGGAAGTTGCAGCAGCTGCCGGGATCACGGCTATCATCCAACCGGGCGGTTCCATCCGGGATGAGGACTCCATAGTAGCAGCCGACCAGTATGGCATTTCAATGGTCTTCACCCGTATCCGTCATTTCAAGCACTAAAGCGGAGGAAAAGCATGAAGGTACTGATCATAGGCAGAGGCGGACGAGAACACGCCCTGTGCTGGAAAGTTAAGCAGAGCCCCCTTGTCTCCGAGGTATTCGCCGCTCCGGGTAACGATGGCATGGAAGATGTGGCAGCCCGAGTGCCCATCCAAGAAAGTGAGCAGGAGACTTTGGTCCAGTTTGCTCTGGAAAACGAGATAGCCTTGACCATCATTGGTCCAGAAGCTCCTCTACTTGAGGGCCTGGCGGATCGTTTCCGCCAAGCCGGACTCACGGTGTTCGGCCCAAACCGCGCAGCGGCAGAGATCGAGGGCAGTAAGGCCTTTGCCAAGGATTTGATGAGGAAGCACGGGATACCGACGGCTGAATATGCGGTGTTTGAGGACTATGAAGAAGCCCGAACCTATCTCCAGGAGAAAGGTGCACCCATCGTGGTGAAGGCGGATGGGCCGGCCTCTGGCAAAGGAGTGATTGTGGCCCAGACCATCGCCGAAGCGGAAGCAGCGCTCCGGGAAATGCTCCTAGAGCACAGATTTGGAGAAGCTTCTGCCAAGGTTGTCCTGGAGGAGTTCATGGAAGGAGAGGAACTCTCGCTCATGGCTTTGGTCCATGGCGAGAAAGTGATTCCTTTGGAGCCAGCGCAAGATCACAAGCGGGCCTACGATGGAGACCGCGGACCAAACACTGGCGGAATGGGTGCCTACTCACCTGTTCCCCACATCCCAATTACGATCATTGAACAGGCCGTAGAGACTATCCTCAAACCGTGCGCCCGGGCCTTAGTCCAGGAAGGACGCCCTTTCACAGGTGTGCTCTATGCCGGGCTGATGATCACCAAGGACGGTCCGAAGGTTGTGGAATTCAATGCTCGCTTCGGTGATCCGGAAACTCAGGTGGTGCTGCCTAGGATGGAGTCTGATCTGGTGGAAGTGATTCTGCGAGTGTTGGACGAACAAAGACCTACCATCAACTGGACAGAAGAAGCGGTTGTGGGTGTGGTGGCAGCGGCTGAGGGATACCCTGGTAAGAGCGAAACGGGAGCTGTCATCCAAGGACTGGACGAACTGAGTCCAGCTGTATTGGTGTTCCACGCGGGTACTGCCAAAAACCAGCAGGGGCAGTTTGTGACAACCGGAGGACGAGCCTTCCTACTTGCGTCGCGTGGAACCACGATCCAGACAGCGAAGGACGCTGCGTATGGCTGCTTGGAACGAGTTCGCTGCCCAGGCATCTATTACCGTACAGACATCGGTTACCGTGCTTTGAAGAACCGGTTCGTTCCATAAAGACGAGCTTAGCGTTTTTGCACGTGATAACAGGTTAACCCCGCCGTGCCGCACTGTCGGTTCCTAACCATCCTGTGCGATGGCGGGGTTTGCTGTTCCCAGGCCGCGTTACGACGACATACTGCTGGGCAACGATATTCGGCGCAGTTGGCCGGTTTCTGGCGATCTGCGCCGCTTGGTTCGCGGCCTGAGACAGGAAACCGGGACATCTCAGTCGAAGTGTCGAATAAACGTTCGGCAAGCGATTTGCAAGCGTGTTGGGCTCACGAATCAACCGCCGCGAGGACACTTCCATAGCGAGGCACCAAAAGCCTGCACCAGCCATCGCCTAGGAGCGGCCCTGCAGCTGCTGCAAGAAGTTCGCGATGTAATCAAACCCATGCTTGGAAGAGCCTAGCTGGCGGTAGATAATCTGCCCTTCCCCGTTGATCAGGTAAATAGCGGGGCTGATCGAAGCCTTGAAAGCCCACTTTGTGGATTTGTCTGCATCGGCGAAGACGGGAAAACTCCAACCCTTCTCCTGGAAGAACTCCTTTACTTCAGCCACCGAATCAGCGATGCTGACTGGCATGATCCTGAGCGCACTCTGCCCGCCACCCAGTTCATGCAGGGCCTGCAGCAGCTGGGTGCTTGGCTCACAGCCCAAGTACCAGAGGACGAGCAGCGTATCTTGCTGCGGCAGGTCCTGGAACTTGACCACAGCGCCAGATTCGCTGCGCACGTAGAATTCCGGAACCTGGCTGCCGATGGCGGGCGGGCGTCCTTGAGTGTTGACGATATCCTCCCGGGCCAGCTTTTCCTGCTGGTAGTTAAAGGCCAAAAGACCCACCAGGATCAGGGTGAGCGCCACGTTGAAGACAATGGTCCTCGAGTTCAGCATTTCGGCCACACTTGCCACCTCGCTCCTCAGTTCAACCTGGGTGTGCGGCCCAGGCACTCAATGGGATCCAAAGAAGCCCCCTTCCACGCGGGAAAGAAACCGACCAGCAGCGTAAAGGCCACCAGGACACCGAAAGTCAGAACCACCAGAAACCAGTCAAAGATCATTGGAAAGGCCAACCGGCGCAAAAGGGGATGCAGGGCGTAACCGACAGCGACCCCAACTCCGCTTGGGATCAAGATGGTGAACATGGTATTGCCCAAGATCTCCAGGAGGATCTGATGGGGCCTGGCTCCCACGGCCATCCGCAGGCCGATTTCCTGCCTGCGCCGCAGCACCTGGATCATCTGCATGCCGAACATCCCCAGAGCAGCCACCACCGTAGCCAGCCCTGCGAACCCGGCCAGGACAATGATGAGGATGTTCCGCTCGCGCTGATCTCCTATGTGGCGCGCCGGGAGGGGGTTGACTGTGTACGAAGCCGGCAAGTCAAACTCTTCCAGGTATGCGGCCAGCTGAGAAGCGTCCAGCACATTCCCCTCCAGCCAGATGCTGCGGTAGACTCCTCCCCAATCTCCCAGGGGGCAGGCGTTCAGTGGGTAGATCACAAAGCGATCTGAAGCGACTCGAAACTGGTACTGCTCGCTCCCGTTCTGGTCGACAGTCTTTACCGGAAGCTCCACGCCATCTTCCAGTACCCCGACGATGGTCAGGTCAATGCCAAGCGATACAGAACTGATAGTCCTTCCGAGGCTGGCCGCGATGGTGCCGTAGAGTTCCTTGGCCAGGCCTTCGCTCACCAGGCAGACCGGCTGCTCCTGCTCCTTCTGGGTGAAGTACCGGCCGGCACGCAGGGCTGGCTGGAATACTTCCAGGTAGCGGTAACTTGTGCCCAGGTAATCCCTTCCCTCATTCCACTCGCCATCCCAGTACTCCGTGATCAGTCCTTCCGCTGCGGTCACTGCCTCAATGTACTCGTGAGGCAGGGGGCCCAGGGGCCCATACATCCCCTGCCGCGCCACTCCGATGACCGAGATGCCCGGAGGATACTGAGCTCTCGCTAATTCTTCCTCGTAGATGATCCCCCTCGTCAAGCCCAGGACGATCACCAGCACGACACCGATGACAAAGGCCTGAAACATGAAGAAACGGCTGCCGCGCATTCCTTTCACTGCCCTCACCTCTCCTGCTGCAGTACAGCCACGGGATCTATCTGCGCCGCCTGGCGCGCTGGAACCACTGCCGTGATCCAGCCCACCAAAAGAGCCAAAATGATGCCCGCCAAGACTGTGAAGATGTTGAAGGAAGCCCAATACATGCCCACCAGGCGGTTCATGGCTGTGTTCACCACTCCCGCCAGCACGACGCCCAGGTAACCGCCTTGGAGGGCACAGCTCGCGATCTGGCCGATGATCTCCCGAGCTAGGTGTTTGGGCAGGGCTCCCAAAGCCACCTTCAAACCGAATACCCGCTGTTGATCCCAGACATCCGCCGAAGCGATCTGGATGATGTTCAGCCCAGCCAGGAGGAAGACGATGAAGGCTATGAGGAATACTGCGGTCAAGACCAGCAGAGTCTCCATCCATTCTCTGCTGCCCTGCTCGTTCGGATCCCCTACCTTGAGCACGGGAGCGTCTTCCCTGTGGATCAGGTTCTGCGAAAGAAGTCCGCTGAGCTCCGCGCGGCTCCAGCCGGGAGCGTCCACGACCAGCTGCATGATCAAACCGTGCTCGAAGTTGCCCTCGTTCAGGTCCTCATACCAGAGTTCAACGGGCACGAAGACGGTGCTCGCCGAGTAGCCTCCCAAAGTCAGAAAGGCGGGGTTCACGTCACCCTGCACAGCCCCTACCACTTCGTACTCGATACCGTTGATCCGCAAGTCAGCAAGGGCTTCCCAACCGAAGAGGGCCGCCAGGTCGCCAGTTACCGCGCATACCCTGCGCTGGGCCCGCTGTTCCTCAGGCGAGAAGAACCTGCCCTCCAGCACCTCCAGCCCGTACACACTGGCAAAGCTGGCATCCACGCCGACTACGCTGGCTCCGTAGTACTCAGGGCCGATCTGCACCGCCGCGTCGTGCTGTTCAAACGAGACCACCGACGCTGTGCTGCCTTCCGGCAGCCAGCCCTGAACTTCCCTGGCCAGAGTCAGGGACATCCCGGTGACCCAGCCGTCACCGCCGGACTGGTAGATGGAGTATGTAAGCTGGTCAGTGATGCGGCCAGCCTGAACGTGCATGAGCAGGGTCTGGCCGACTCCGAAGATGAGAGATGTGGCCACCACGCCCATGGCGATCCCTATGATGAGCAGGACTCTGTACAGTGGTTTCACCAGATCACCCCGCTTGGGTTCGGGTGGGAAAAGACAACCGAACTGGAGTCAAGTGTGGAGTCGTCGATGATCCGCCCGTCCACCATCTGCAGCAGGCGCTTAGCGTGGCTGGCCACCATCCCGTCGTGGGTCACAACCACCACAACCTTGCCGCGCTCTTCCGCCAGCGACTTGAGCACTTCCACGATCTCCCGGCCGGTTGAGCTGTCCAGGTTACCTGTGGGTTCATCAGCAAGGATCACCTGAGGATCGTTGACCAGAGCCCGGGCGATTGCTACGCGCTGCTGCTGGCCACCGGATAACTGATCCGGGCGGCGCTGTGCCAGGTCTGCCAGCCCCATCTTCTCCAGCGCGACTGCGGCCTTCTGCTTCCACTGCCGGCGGGGTACGCGGCTGTACCGCAGGGGCAGCATGACGTTGTCCAGGACCGTCTTGTCAGGCAGAAGGTTGAAGGATTGGAAGACGAAACCGAACGCCTCGTTGCGCAGCTGTGCTTTGGCCTTAAGGTCAAACCCGGCTACATTCTTTCCATCCAGGTAGTACTCCCCCTCCGTAGCGCTGTCCAGACAGCCGATGATGTTGAGGAGGGTAGTCTTGCCCGAACCGGAAGGACCCATGACGGCGGTCATCTCGCCCGCCTGCAGCTTCAGGTTCACCGCATCGAGGGCTCTGACCGAACTGGGCCCTTCGCCGTAGACCTTGGTTACGCTGACCAACTCAATCATGCTTCTGCCACCTTTCGATCATGCTTGTCACCCACTTCAGGTCTGCTTCAGCGCGGTAGATGTTGCGCTCCAGGAGCAGGGCTTGGGTTGAGCCTTCAGGCTCCCCTGCGCGCAGGTCAGTCAAACTCTTGATCACTTTGAGGATGAAGCCACGGTAGCTGCGCAGGATGGCCAAGGCCTCGCCGCGCTCGAGCAGTTCAAAGGACAGCATCTTCAAGGCCAGCTCATCGAAGAACAGGTTCCAGTTGTCCTCCTGCTTGAGCCAGTCTTGAAGAGCTTTTCTGCCGGCTTCAGTGAGGCGGTACACCTTTTTGTCAGGCCGTTCCACCTGAGCCACCTCGCGGGACTCGATCAGCCCATCCCGCTCCAACCGCCCCAAGGTCTGATAGACCTGGCCGAAGTTTAGGGGCCACCCGCCGCCAGCCAGTTCCTCAAAGCCATTTTTCAGTTCGTAACCGTGGCGCTCTTGTTGGCTCAAGAGCGCCAGGAACAGATGCTTGACTGCCATGGCGAAGCTCCTTACATACCCGGTAGATATATACTAAGTATACATAGTGGCGTGAAAAAAGTCAAAGGGGAAGAGGCCGGTACCCGACCCCAAGAAAACCCTCAGCTGAGCTTTGACGCTCGTCCACTCCCAGACGGATATCCATATTCACACGTCTGCCCCAACGCGAAAAACCACTCCCCGTTCCACTTAACTTCCGTGCGGCCGATCTGCTGTGCGTACTTCGATCCTGGAACGCCAGCTGGTCCCTGGTTGACGATGGCATCCAGAGTACCCGCAGGATACTTCAAGAGGATGTCTTGGGTGGCTGCGAGCGACTTCGCACTGTCCCAACCGTCGCTGATCGAGGTGACGATCTTAATGTCCGGATAGTCTTTCAGCACATCCTCAAAACCTGCCTGTCTCAGAACCTGTGCCGAAGTTCCCAGTTCGCCCATGAGGTAGGCGACGTTACCCTTCGTGCCGATGGCCTGAATCAGAAGGCGAGCCTGCTGTTGGCCGAAGTAGAAGTCATCTGCACCTACGAAAGTGACCACTTCTGCCCCTTCGCCAACCCTGTTGTTGGCGGAGATCACGGGGATGCCAGCTTGGTTAGCCTGGATGATGACCGGCACCACAGCCTGGGAGTCACCGGGGACGATGAGGATCAGGTCTACGTTCTCAGCGATGTACTGCCTGACCACGGCCACCTGCGTGTTGGGGTCACCCTGGCCGTCTCTGAGCAGCAGGTTGAGGTTGAAATCCTTTGCTGCATCGTGCAGGCCTTGGATGAAGTTGGCGTAGAATGGGTTGGACATATCCCAGATGGTTGCTCCGATGGTGAACTGCTTCTCTGCTGCGGAAACAGCAGCGCCGCTGGCCAGGAGTAAGGCCACGGCCAATACACAAAGAAGTCTTTTTCTCACTGTATACCCTCCTAAACAATGGAATTCCGACTTGCAGCGAAGTCACAAAAAGGCCGTATGTCTGGAAGAACTTGCGCACCTTACTCCCCCGCTTCCTTGTACGAAGTGAACAATTCCTCGTTGGTGTTGTGCAGTGTTAGAGCCACAGCACCCATCACGCCTGCCAGATCGCCCAGTTCT
>DURQ01000095.1 GCA_012840725.1 Bacillota bacterium | reverse complement strand
CTTCTACGAACCCAAGCGCTATGATCTGGCCGGTGTAGGCCGTTACAAGATCAACAAGAAGCTGCGCCTGACCGAGCGTCTCGTGGGCCGGATCAGTGCCGAGAACATAGTGCACCCCGAGACCGGAGAAGTCTTGGTTGAACGGGGTCAGAAGATCACCCGCCGCCAGGCTGAGATGATCTACCAGGCCAAGATAAACGCTGTAATGGTCACCACGCGGGACGGCCGGCAGGTTCGCCTCTTTTCCAACGAGCAGCCTGAGAAAACGCTCATGGTCATCACCCCCGCGGATATCCTGGCCACCATCAACTACATGGTCGGCCTGACCGCTGACATTGGTACGGTGGACGACATCGACCATCTGGGCAACAGGCGCCTAAAGAGCGTGGGCGAGCTGCTCCAGAACCAGTTCCGTATCGGCTTGAGCAGGATGGAGCGTGTTGTGCGGGAGCGCATGACCATCCAAGATGTTGATGTGATCACCCCGCAGGCGCTGATCAACATCCGCCCTGTTGTGGCTGCCATCAAGGAATTCTTCGGTTCCAGCCAGCTGTCCCAGTTTATGGACCAGACCAACCCCCTCTCAGAGCTTACTCACAAACGCCGTTTGAGTGCTCTGGGCCCGGGCGGCCTTTCAAGAGACAGAGCGGGCTTTGAGGTCAGGGACGTGCACCATTCCCACTACGGCCGCATGTGCCCGATTGAGACCCCTGAAGGTCCCAACATCGGTTTGATCGGCGCGCTCTGCACCTATGCCCGGATCAACGAGTACGGTTTTGTGGAAACACCCTACAGAATCGTGGAGAACGGTGTAGTCACCGATGAAATCCGCTACCTGACCGCCGATGAAGAAGATGTCTACCGCATCGCTCAGGCCAATGAGCCCACCACTGAAGACGGCCGCTTTGTCCGGTCAAAGGTGACCGTGCGCGAGGGCGAAGAGATCAAGATGGTCCCCGCGGAGACCGTGGAGTACATGGACGTCTCACCTAAGCAGCTGGTCAGTATCGCCACTGCTCTCATCCCCTTCTTGGAAAACGATGACGGCGCCAGGGCGCTCATGGGAGCGAACATGCAGCGCCAGGCAGTACCTCTGATCGAAGCACAGGCTCCCATCGTCGGCACCGGCATGGAGTATCGGGCTGCGGTGGACTCGGGCGCAGTAGTGCTGGCCAAAAACGACGGAGTCGTGGAGAGGATCACCGGGCGGGAGATCCTGGTGAGAACCGCGCAGGGGCTGGAGCGCTACAGGCTCAAGAAGTTCCAGCGCTCCAACCAGGGTACCTGCATCAACCAGAAGCCCATCTGCTATGTGGGCCAGCAGGTGAAGAAGGGCGACGTCCTTGCTGACGGCCCCTCCACCGATCAGGGAGAGCTTGCCCTGGGGCGCAACGTGCTCGTGGCTTTCATGCCCTGGGAAGGCTACAACTACGAAGACGCCATCCTGATCAGTGAAGAACTGGTGCGGGAGGATGTCTTTACCTCGATCCATATCGAAGAGTACGAGGCCCAAGCCCGGGACACCAAACTCGGTCCCGAGGAGATCACCCGGGACATTCCCAATGTGGGCGAAGAAAGCTTGAAGAACCTGGATGATAGGGGTATCGTGCGCATTGGTGCCGAGGTCAAACCCGGCGATATCCTGGTGGGCAAGGTAACCCCCAAGGGCGAGACCGAGCTCACCGCGGAGGAACGCCTCCTGCGCGCCATCTTCGGCGAGAAGGCCCGTGAGGTCAGAGACACCTCGCTGCGGGTTCCCCACGGCGAGGGCGGTATAGTGGTGGACGTGCGCGTCTTCAACCGGGAAGATGGCGATGAACTACCTCCAGGAGTCAACCGCCTGGTCCGCTGCTACGTAGCCCAAAAACGCAAGATTTCCGAGGGCGACAAGATGGCTGGCCGCCACGGCAACAAGGGTGTTATCTCCCGCATCATGCCTGTGGAGGATATGCCTTTCCTGCCCGACGGGACTCCGGTGCAGATCGTCCTCAATCCGCTGGGCGTGCCTTCCCGTATGAACATCGGCCAAATTTTGGAGACCCACCTTGGCATGGCCGCTAAAATTCTGGGCTTCGACGTGGCCACACCTGTCTTTGACGGTGCGAGCGAAATCGAGGTTATGGATAAGATGGAAGAAGCCGGCCTCTCCAGAGACGGTAAGACCGTGCTCTACGACGGCAGGACCGGCGAACCCTTCGATAACCCCGTTACCGTGGGCATCATCTACATGGTGAAGCTGGCCCACCTGGTGGACGACAAGATCCACGCCCGCTCCACCGGCCCGTATTCGCTCGTTACCCAGCAGCCTCTGGGCGGCAAAGCCCAGTTCGGCGGACAGAGGTTTGGTGAGATGGAAGTCTGGGCCCTGGAAGCCTACGGAGCAGCCTATACTCTCCAGGAGATCCTGACGGTCAAGTCGGACGATGTTGTCGGTAGGGTCAAGACCTACGAGGCTATTGTCAAAGGAGAGAACATTCCAGAACCTGGGGTGCCCGAATCCTTTAGAGTGCTGGTGAAAGAACTCCAGAGCCTGGCCCT
>DURQ01000094.1 GCA_012840725.1 Bacillota bacterium | reverse complement strand
CCGCTGCCGTTTCCCGTTGAGGGTTCGGTAATCTATTATGTTGGCCCAACGCCGGCCAAGCCCGGAGAACCCATCGGCTCCGCGGGCCCGACCACTGCCATGCGCATGGACGGGATGACCGTACCCCTTCTGGAGTTGGGACTGAAGGGCATGATCGGCAAGGGCGGGCGCAGCCGGGAAGTGGTGGAGGCCATGAAAAAGCACAGGGCTGTCTACTTCGCCGCCGTGGGCGGAGCAGCAGCTCTGATCGCCCAGCATATTAAGGCAGTTGAAGCGGTGGCCTATCCCGATCTGGGCACGGAAGCAGTCCACCGCATGGTAGTTGAAGACTTCCCGGTTATTGTGGCCATCGACGCGCATGGGGGAGATCTCTATGCCCAAGGGGTGGCCAAGTACCGGCAGCTAGCAGCTGAAGGGGGCAGATAAATGACTGTGAATCGTGCTGACGGACGGCGCCGCGATGAGCTGCGTCCGGTCCGGATCACGCGCAACGTTAACATGTATGCAGAGGGTTCTACACTCATAGAAGTGGGCAACACCAAGGTGATCTGCACCGCTACGGTGGAAGACAAAGTCCCTCCCTTCCTGCGGGGCACTGGGGAAGGCTGGATCACGGCGGAGTATTCCATGCTGCCCCGGGCCACAGCCGAGCGCAATCCCCGGGACGCGGCGCGGGGGAAAATCGGCGGGCGCACCCACGAGATTCAGCGGCTGATCGGCCGTTCCCTCAGGGCTGTTGTGGATCTAAAGGCCCTTGGTGAGCGCACCATCTGGATTGACTGCGATGTCCTGCAGGCAGATGGCGGGACGCGCAGCGCCTCCATCACCGGTGCGTTTATCGCTCTTGCCGATGCTCTGCGGAAAATCGAGAATGGGAAAGTCGGGGTCAAGGAATACCTGGCCGCTGTGAGCGTAGGCATCGTCGGCGGCGAACTCCTTCTCGATCTGGACTATTCCGAGGATTCCACAGCCGAAGTAGATTTCAACGTGGTCATGACCCAGAGCGGCCAGCTGGTGGAAGTGCAGGGTACCGCTGAAGGGAGGCCCTTCACCCGCCAGGAGATGGATCAGCTGTTGGATATGGCCCAAAAAGGCATCTTTGAGCTCATGGACATCCAGCGGGCACTGCTCATGGAGGAACTGTCCAAGAAGTTCGGGGGTCAGTGATGGCATTCAGGTTGGTAGTGGCAAGCCGCAACGCGCATAAGATCCGGGAGATCAAACAGCTCACAGCTCACCTGCCCTTGGAGGTGGTGGGCGTGGCTGAATTAGGTGAGGTTCCGCCCGTTGAAGAGGACGGTGATACTTTTCGCGCCAACGCGGAGAAGAAGGCCGTGCAGACGGCGCGGTTTCTGGGAGAGTGGGTGCTTGCCGATGACTCGGGCTTGGAGGTAGACGCCCTGGGCGGAGCTCCGGGCGTGCACTCCGCTCGCTTCTCGGGGGAAGGCAGAGGAGATGTGGCCAACAACGAGCTGCTCCTGGAGAAGCTCGGCGATCTGCCCCTCAGCCAGCGCGGCGCACAGTTTCGCTGCGTAATCGCCCTGGCCTCGCCCAGGGGCGAAGTGCAGTTTTCAGAAGGCATCTGCCGGGGGGTAATCGGTTTTGCGCCTAAGGGGAGCAACGGTTTTGGCTACGATCCGCTGTTCATCGTCCCTGAGCAGGGGTGCACCTTTGCCGAGCTGAGCTCCGAGGAGAAGAACCGCATCAGCCATCGTTCCCGGGCCATGCAGGGCATGCTGCGGATCCTTGAGAGGTTATGTCAAACGCAGGCCTGATCGCGCCGGTTAAAGGCGGTTGACACCCAAGCGGATTCTGTGGTAATATTGTGATTGTCAGTTTGAGACCAAATCGGGGCGTGGCGCAGTTTGGCTAGCGCGCCTGCCTTGGGAGCAGGAGGCCGGAGGTTCAAATCCTCTCGCCCCGACCATGGCGTGCGGGTGTAGCTCAATGGTAGAGCTCCGGCCTTCCAAGCCGGTGGTGTGGGTTCGATTCCCATCACCCGCTCCATTTCAAACCTCTGGCGCCTGTAGCTCAGGGGATAGAGCATCGGACTTCTAATCCGAGTGTCGCAGGTTCGATTCCTGCCAGGCGCGCCATTGATCGCGGTGGGTATAGCTCAGCTGGTTAGAGCGCCAGGTTGTGGCCCTGGAGGTCGCCGGTTCGAATCCGGTTACTCACCCCAACTTTGGAAATAAGAAGCAGCCCTTGGGTAATCCTCAGGGCTGCTTGCTTTTTTGATGTCCAGCCATACTTGCCAGTCGTTCGGCGCTGAGCGCCATTTCTTCAAGGGCGCTGTGCAGCTCCTGTGCAAGCTCAGCCTGTTTGGCCTCAAGCCCCTTGATGTCAAGTACCACCTGATGCACGCTGCTGCTCATGCTGCTCAAAACCGCCCGGATCTTCTCCATGGCCGTATCGACAGAATCCACGGAGTTCAGAGTGCTGGCGGAAAGCTTGTGGATAGCGTCGGCCACCACGGCAAAACCTCTGCCCAGTTCTCCTGCCCGGGCTGCCTCGATGGATGCATTGATGCCCAGGATGCGGGTCTGGGTGGCCACATTTCCGATGATGCCCATCACCTGTTCGGTTTCCTGCACCAAAGCCTCGCTCTCTTCAGCCAGCTCGGATAGGGCGCGAATCTCGTCCCCAACTTCCTTCAAGGTGTTGCCGTGTTCAACATTCAGAGTCTCGATGTGGCTCAGCCCCTGCTCAATGAAGGCGAGCAGGGCGTCGGATTCGGTCGCAAGCTGGTGGTTGACGGTTTCTCTGGCGTCAACCATCTGCCAGATCAACCTGGCCACTTCTGGTACGACTACAATCGTTGTCTCAGAGGCTGCAGCCGCCAATTCGGCAGCCACTGCGGAACTGCCGGTGGCATCGAAAATGATCTTCTTACCAGGTTTGCGCAGCAGGTCGCGGAAGTCTCTAGTGGTACAGATGCCGTGCTGCCTGGCGAGCCGTATCCCTGGGCTCTGCTGATCTAGATCGGCGATGCCCAAGATGCGCACTTCCGGGCTGTCGAGAAGGGTCTTTAAAAGGGCAGCTCCTCCCGGGCCGGCACCAATGATCGCTACTTGTTCCAATGCTGCAGCACCTCTTTTCTCGGATATAATGCGTCAATATATTCGGGTAGCGGGTGACAAATCCTCCACCCCAAGGCAGGATATTGGAATACCTAAATGGAACACAATAACATGTTAAAAAACGACGGGCTGCCGCTCACGCCGGCAGCCTGGATGCTGGGAGTGAGGCAATTGGATGCACTTAGTTTCCTGGATGAAGAGCTCCAGAGTCTGAAAGACCAGGGGCTGTACCGCGTGCCCCGCACTCTCTCAGGCCAGCAGCGGGCTCGCTGTGTATTTGACGGCAGGTCAGTGGTCAACCTGTCCTCCAACAACTACCTTGGCCTGGCCAGCCATCCCAAGATGGTGGAGGCGGCCGTCAAAGCCACTCAGGAACTGGGAGTTGGTTCGGGCGCCGTTCGTACCATCGCCGGGCAGATGGATCTCCACAAGCAGCTCGAGAAGAAGCTGGCTGAGTTTAAGCATGTCGAAGCCTGTCTGGTTTTCCAGTCGGGGTTTACGGCAAACGCCGGCACCGTGAGCTGCATCTTGGGCAGGGAAGACGTGATCATCAGCGATGAACTGAACCACGCCAGCATTATTGACGGCTGCCGCTTGAGCAGGGCTCAGATCAAGGTCTACCCCCATTCTGACATGGACGGGCTGCGCCAAGCTCTGGAGGAAGCGGAGGGCCGCAGGAAGCTCGTGGTAACAGACGGCGTCTTTTCCATGGACGGCGATATCGCTCCCCTGCCGGAAGTAGTCAAGCTGGCTAAAGAGTACGGCGCGGCGGTGATGGTGGACGATGCCCACGCCAGCGGAGTATTGGGCCGCAACGGCCGCGGGACCGTGGATCACTACGACCTGCACGGCCAGGTGGACATCCAGGTGGGCACTCTCTCCAAAGCCGTTGGGGTGCTGGGAGGCTATGTGGCAGGGCCGCAGAAGCTCATTGACTACCTGGTCCAGCGGGCGCGGCCGGTCCTGTTCAGCACCACTCATCCGCCGGCAGTAACCGCTGCCTGCATCGCAGCTATCGACATCCTGATCGAGCATCCAGAGCTCATTGACAAGTTGTGGCAGAACACCGAGTACTTCCGCTCAAGCCTGAGGAACCTTGGCTTCGACACGGGCAAGAGCGTGACGCCGATCATCCCGGTGATCGTTGGTGACGAGCGCAAAGCCATGCAGCTTGCCGATGAACTGTTTGCTGAGGGAGTCTTCGCTCAAGGCATCGCTTATCCCACAGTGCCCAAGGGCAAGGCTCGGGTGCGCACTATCGTCACAGCTGAGCACACCACGGAAGACCTGGATTACGCCCTGCAGGCTTTCGCCAAGGTTGGACGCAAGCTTGGCCTGATCTAGCTGACATAGGAAAACCCCGGCTCAGGCCGGGGTTTTTGGTACCAATACCTTGGCTGCTCCCGGGTTAATTTTGGCATGGAGCGGCCGGGCCGGGAAGATGTCTCCGTCGAGCATGATCGGCAGGCTCGGGCCTTCGATGCTCACTTCCCTGCCTTTGATGATTTCCACCGCCGGGTGCGACACGTGTCTGCCTGAATAGATCTTGGGCAGAGTGACCGTCAGCTGCAGGCGGGAAATGCTCCTGACAATTACCACATGGAACTCGCCAGAGTTGTAGCGGACCTGAGGCGCAAACATCATGCCACCGCCGCAGTAGGGCATGTTCATGGCAAAGACACCGACAACATCCTCTTCCACAACCCTGCCGTCCACGTTGATCCGCGCCTCGTAATGGCGGAGATGGCGAAGTGTTGCGGCCACACCGGCCAAAAACGCGGCTGAGCCCTTGATCAGTCCATCCCGGTGCTCGTTCACATAGGTGATCACATCAACGGGGAAGCCGATGCAGGCCAGCTGACCGAAGACCTGGTCGTGTTCCAGGCCCACATCGAATTGTGCCGCCGTTCCTTCGCGCAGAACCTTGAGCGCTCCGGGGATATCTCGCGGGATGCCCAAGCCTCTCGCATAGTCATTGCCGGTACCGCCCGGGATCACGGCAAAGACCGAGTCCTTCTGCCAGACTGCAGAGAGGACTTCCCGAACAGTTCCATCGCCTCCCAGGGCGGCCACAACTGGATGCCTTTCGCTGGCCTTGTCTGCCAGTTCCACGGCATGCCCTGCGTATTGGGTGTAGACCATTTCGAAATCCACATGCTCCTCGGTGAGCATCTGTTTCACTGTATGAGCTGCTTTCGCGCCGCGTCCTCTGCCTGCGAGGGGATTGGCAATGATCCCTATGCTCATCGTGCGCCTCCTCAGCAAAATCTCCCTGTGAAGTTCGCCATTATAAAAGGAAACTCCTCCGTCCATACTAGGTGAAGAAGGAGGTGCGGGAGAGGTTGTCGCAGGACAAAAAGAAGCCTAAGCAGCCGCAGAAGAAGCAAGAGAGCAAAAAGGCTTCCGGACTAGTGAACGCCAATCAGTTCTTTGAAACGGGTGAAGAATTGGGCGCTCGCCAGCAAGAAGCAGAGCGGCGCAGCCAGAGCGAGGCCCAGCGCCAGAAGGGCCAGCAGAGTCCGAAGAACCCCGAGGGGCCAGGATAAGTCTCCAATTGACGGCGATATGAAGAAAGGTGCTGCCATCCCAGCAGCACCTTGTTTTCTTGACCATTTGGCTGGCAACCGGCCGAAGCTCAGATCTTGCCTCCTGCCTCTTGCATCATGAATGGTGGAGATGAAGGGACTCGAACCCTCGACTTCCACGATGCGAACGTGGCGCTCTCCCAGCTGAGCTACATCCCCACCTTAGCGG
>DURQ01000093.1 GCA_012840725.1 Bacillota bacterium | reverse complement strand
CTTGTAGAGAATTCCTTCATCTACCAACAGGTTCACCCCCTTGCGGGCGGTTGCCGGGTTGATCTTCAGCATCACAGACAGCTCCGTAGTGGAGGGAACCTGGGTTTCCTCCGGCAATATACCCTTGAGAATATCGTCCTCAATCGCCTCTGCCAATTGAATGTAGATGGGCTGCTCGCTGTCGAAATCCAGTCTCATGTACTCCCCCCTCAGATGGTTGGTTCGTTACTTGCGTAATTAACTATATAACTAGCTAAGCTCTCTGTCAATCCCAAAATTCCAAGAAAAAACCCGCCTCTCAAAATCGGCGGGTTGTGTGCGCTGCGTTCTTCCTCGGAACACTTACAGTTCCAGTACTGCCCAGACTTCGTCATCCTCGACTTCTCCCGTTTCTCTAAAGCCAAGGGAGGAGTAGAGGGAGCGGGCTGCTTCGTTATCGGGCTTGTATGAAAGCACCACCAGGTCGGCTTTCCCGTGGGGAAAGGTGCGGATTATCTCCAGTGCCTTTTCCATGGCCCTGCGCCCGAAGCCCCTGCCCTGGTGGTTCTTGTCGATCATCAGCCGGCAGATCTTATACACCGTCTCATCGTCCTCATCTTCCCCCGCAGGGTCGTAGGCGAGCATGATGAAGCCCACCATCACATCGTTTTCATAGATCGCAAAGGGCATGGGGATGAAAGTTTCGGTGGACATGGCCACATAGGCTTCCGCAAGGCTGAACAGGTTCGACGCAACGAACTTCTTCTGATGCTCATGGGGTTCCAGTCTGATGCAGTCTGCGAAGTTGTCGTAGGTGATTGGCTGCAGCGTGATCATGTGTACCTCCTCGGCGGTTCAAAAAAGGGCCCCTAGTCCGGCTAGTTAGCCCTTTTCAAAGTGATTCTGATCTTTGTGCCCTTGCCGGTCTTACTCTCCACCGCGATGGTGCCCTTGTGCCGATCGATGATGTGCTTGACGATGGCCAGGCCCAAGCCCGTGCCGCCTGTCTGGCGGGAGCGTCCCTTATCTACCCGGTAGAACCGCTCGAAGATGCGGTCGATGTGTTCCGATGGTATGCCCACCCCGTTGTCGGCCACGATGAACTCCACATTGTCCAGTCCCTGCTCGGCCTCGATCCACACCCGGCCGCCATCCTGAGTGTACTTCACCCCGTTGTCCACCAGGTTCAGGGCCACCTGGCGCAGCAGCTTTTCATCGCCTTCCACATAAACCGGGCTGTAAATGTTGTTCTGAAGCGTGATCCCCTTCTCCTGCGCCTTGCTCTGCAGCAGGAGTACGGTGTCGTCGAAGATCTTCTTCATATCGACGGCTGTCTTGTTGAGCTTCAGCTTGCCGCTTTCCAGGCGGGACAGATCCAAAAGGTCATTGATCAGGATGATCATCCGGTCCGTTTCTGAGGCGATGATGCCCAAGAACCGCTCCAGCAGCTGCTGGTCATCGAGGTGCCCGTTGAGCAGCGTTTCCACAAACCCCTTGATCGACGTCAGGGGAGTACGCAGCTCGTGGGAAACGTTGGATACGAACTCCTGGCGCATCTGCTCCAGATGGCGCAGGGAGGTTACATCGCGCATCACAGCCACAGCACCCTGGATTCTGCCCTTCTGATCGAGCAGGGGGCTGCTGGTTACGGCAATGGTCCGCTCGCTGCCGGGGCGCAGGCGCACTTCGCTGGCAAACGTTTCCCGGGAATCCATGGTCTTATCCAGGATGCGGGTCAGCTCCTCGTGCCGGGTTGCCTCGAAGATGTTCTGGCCGATCACATCTTCCCTAAGATCCCAGAGATCGGCAGCGGCCCGGTTGGCCAGGATCACTTCCCGCCGCATGTTCACGGCGACAACGCCGTCATCCATGCTGGACAGGATGGTATCGAGCTGCCCTTCCCGGTTGCTGATCGTCTGGAAGAGGTCGTCCAGGATCTCGGAAAGTTCGTTGAAAGCCCGTCCCAGCTGCCCAATTTCATCCGTGCTCCGCACGAGAATCATGCGCCCAAACTCCCGCTGCTGCATGCTGCGGACGAGGCCTAAAAGGTCCTGGATTGGGTTGGTGATCGACCGGTTGAACAGATAGGCAACGCCGACCGCGCTGGCAGCGACCACGATGGCGATCAGGACAGAACCGGAGACGATGCTCTGCGACAGGCCGGAGATTTCAGCTCTGGACATGAAAACCCGTACCTGCGCTCCTTCACCTAAAGGTGCTGTGGCAGTAAAGTAGCTCCGATCGCTGAAGTCCACAGGGGGCGAACCGGCAGCCAACCGGCCCGAAGCGTCTGCGATGCTGATCGTCCTCTTGGTCATCCGCTGCAGAAGTTCGATCTGCTCCTGCAGCGCCTGGGGATCGCCTGTCCTGCCAGCCCACGCTTCCTCAAGGCTCAAGCTGATCATCTGCGCATCGGTGTTCAGGTCTTCCCTCACTCTGCGTTCCACCGAATGCTCAGCAAGGCGCGCTACAAAAAACGTGGTAACCCCAACAGAAAGCAAGGTTACCACTAAAACTAGGCTTGTTAACTTGAAAAGCAATGGACCTTTGAAATTCCATTTTTTCAAGTTAGTTCCCCCTCAGTTTGTACCCTACCCCATGAATAG
>DURQ01000092.1 GCA_012840725.1 Bacillota bacterium | reverse complement strand
TCTGAATCCCGTGGGGCGCTGCGTCCCGAGCAGTTCCTGTTCGGCCAGGGCGATCATGCGCCTGACCATATGTCCTCCCACTGCTCCGCATTCTCGTGATGTGATGTTGCCCCAGTATCCTGTTTTGTACTCCGGGTTTATCCCCAGTTCGTTGGCCACCTCATATTTGAATTGGTTCAGAGCTTGAAACACCTGAGGGGTTGCTTTCAGTTTGCTTGTGCCTTGGGCCATCGCTTCTCCTCCTTTTCTAGCTGTATGATTCCCCATGCGGAGGGCTTTTAGACATGATACGTTTTGGAAGCCCGCTTTTTGGTGCCCGGGCAGGATTCCCTGCTGCCTAGTGGAATATATTCCGGTGTACTCGTGATAACTAGCGCGCAGTCCGTTGGAAAGGGTGAGCTGTTTGATTCAAAGAACATTTCCCCGGGGAGGGGGACATATACCGCACCGCAAGGCGGCGACAGAAAAGGTGCCGATCATGGTCCTTCCGGCGCCGGACATTGCGGTTATTCCCCTGCAGCAGCATATTGGCGCGCCATGCGAGCCGATCGTTGCCGTGGGCGACAGAGTA
This sequence comes from Bacillota bacterium, assembly GCA_012840725.1. Classification (GTDB taxonomy): domain Bacteria; phylum Bacillota; class Limnochordia; order Darwinibacteriales; family Darwinibacteriaceae; genus DTU010. The sequence continues at coordinate 72,152 of DURQ01000092.1, read as the reverse complement.
AAAATGGGGCAGATGATCGGCCAGGCCAGCCAGTTTATCTGTGCCTCAGTGCATGCCAGTGTCTCCGGTCAGGTTATCGCCATTGAGCCGAGGAGTCTGGCAAACGGTAATAAGGTACCGTGCGTGGTGATCAAAAACGACGGTCGGGACGAGATGGCCCTTGGGACGAAGCATACGGACCTGAAGAAGCTTTCTGCTTCCGATATCCGGCAGGCTGTGAAAGATGCTGGCATAGTGGGTATGGGAGGAGCAGGTTTCCCAACCCATGTGAAGCTGACGCCTCCCAAGCCGGTGGATACCATCTTGATCAACGGCGCTGAGTGTGAACCGTACCTGACCTGTGACCACCGCCTGATGGTCGAGAGAGCCCCAGAGATGGTCCAGGGCCTTTTGGCCATTATGAAGGCAGTGGGAGCTGAAAAGGGCATTATCGGCATTGAGGCCAACAAGCCCGATGCCATCGCTGAAGTGCAGAAGGTGATTGCTGAATACAGCAACCTTTCGGTCGCTAGTCTGCAGGTGCGCTATCCCCAAGGTGCTGAGAAGCAGCTGATCAAAGCCATCCTAGGTCGGGAAGTGCCAAGCGGCGGACTGCCGGCTGATGTGGGCTGCGTCGTAAGCAACGTTCACACTGCGATCGCCGTCTACGAGGCTCTGATGAAGGGCAAGAGTTCGTATGAGCGAGTGGTGACCGTAAGTGGCGGCGCAGTTGTGGATCCCCGCAATGTGCTGGTCCGTGTGGGCACCCCCATCGAGGATCTGTTCGAGTTCTGCGGAGGCTTCCTTGGCCAACCCGAGGTGGTCATCTGCGGCGGGCCCATGACAGGATGGGAGATCAAGGATCTTTCCGGTCCGGTGGTCAAGAACATGTCCGGCGTACTGGCGTTAACCAGAGAAGAAGCAGCCTTTGATGAGAACCATCCCTGCATCCGCTGCGGACGCTGCGTGGACTCCTGCCCCATGGGCCTGACACCCAACCTGCTGGGCGAGTATTCGGATAAAGGAATGTACAGCGAAGCTGAGCAGCTGCACCTCAAGGACTGCATCGAGTGTGGGCTTTGCTCATATGTCTGTCCCGCAAAGCGGGCCCTGGTTACCTGGATCAAGAAGGGCAAAGCGGGCTTGGCTGCTGAGAAAGCCAAGGGAAAAGTGAGCTAGGGGTGAGATGAATGCAGAACAAGACGGGTCCGTTTCTACGTAATCCTTTGACTATAGACCGGATCATGGCCGATGTGCGCATCGCCCTGACCCCTGCCATCGTGGCCGGAGTGATCTTTTTCGGCTGGCCGGCCCTCAAGGTACTTCTTTTGAGTACGCTCAGTGCTATCCTGACGGAGGCTCTTCTGCTGCGCGCTCCGTTGACACCCAAGGGGATTTTCGGCGATGGCAGCGCTGCTGTAACAGGTCTTCTGGTGGGGTTGATCCTGCCGCCCACAACTGCTTGGTGGGTACCTGTTCTGGGTTCTGTTCTGGCTATTGCCTTGTTTAAACTGGCCTTTGGCGGGTTGGGGCACAACATCTTCAACCCCGCTTTGGGCGCAAGGGCCGTTCTCCTGCTGGCCTTTACCTCACAGATGGTGAGGTTCAGGGCTCCTTTTGAGGCTGTTACGGCCGCTACACCGCTGCTGAGCACGCGCAGCTTCTCCTGGCCTCTCGTTTGGGGCAATGTGGGCGGCAGCATCGGCGAGACCTCTGTGATCGCCGTTTTGCTTGGTGCAGCCTATCTCCTGTACCGGGGGCATATCAACTGGCGCAATCCCGTGGGATATGTGGGCAGCGCCTTTGTACTGGCCCTTCTGTGGGGACAAGATCCCTGGTATGCAATCACTGCTGGGGGACTTCTGTTTGCGGCAGTTTTCATGTCCACAGATATGGTGACTTCTCCGGTGACACCCCTTGGCCAGCTGATCTTCGGAATTGGCTGCGGGGTTCTTACCATGGTGATCCGCAGGTTCACGTCCCTTCCTGAAGGAGTGACCTTCGCGATCCTGACCATGAACGCCCTCTCACCAGCGATAGAGGCCCTGACTATCCCGCGCATCTTTGGCCTGCGCATCAGTCAGGAAACGCTCAAGAGGGGCATCGCAGTCACGACGGCGGCAGTCGTTGTGTGTGCAGCATTGTTCGTGGTTCTGGACCGCTCCAAGCCGGATGCTGTACCCGTGTTCAGCTTGGGCGAGTATCTGCCCATAGGTGAGCTTCTTGGCACCGACGACTACGAAGTGGTTGACGAGAACGGCGTCCGTTATTTCTTGGTGCGGGATGCCGAAGGCAATCCTGCACAGACGGCTTTTGTAGCGGAGCAGGGCGGGTTTAACGGACCGATCCGGCTTTTGATATCGCTTGATGCGGAGCACCGCATCAACAGCGTCAGCGTGCTGGATCACAGCGAAGATCCTGGCCTTGGTGAACTGGCGACCAGGCCCGAGTTCCTGGCACAGTTTGCAGGCCTAGACAAGGGCAGCGAGTTTGCTCTTGGGAAAGACATCCAAGGCGTTACTGGAGCCACCATTTCCTCCCGTGCCTTGGTAAGTGGCGTGCAGCGGGCGCTCGAGCAGTTTGACCGCACCTTCTTCCCGCAAGAAGAGGCGGGCGCCTATGCCGACGGCACCTATCACGCCCAGGTTGATTCCTTTGGCGGCCCCCTCGAGCTGGAGGTAGTGGTAAGCGGCGGGAAGATCGCAGCTGTTAACGTGCTGAAGCATTCTGACACGCCAGGCATTTCGGATCCCGCCTATGCGAACGTACCGCAGCGGATCGTCACTGCCAACTCGCCGCAGGTTGAGGCGGTGTCCGGTGCGACCGTGTCCAGCACATCCATTATGAAGGCTGTGCAGAAGGCGTTGGATCAAGCTTCTGGTGACACCTCTGCGGTGACTGTCGAGGAGCGCACAGGTTACGCCATCGCAGTAGGGGACGGCGTATACAGAGCCAGTGCGGAAGGCTTCGGCGGCGAGCTGGTGCTCGATGTGACAGTGGAAGGCGGCAAGATTTCCGCCATTGAGGTTGTTTCGAACAGTGAGACTCCCTTCATCGCCAGCCAGGCCTTTGACAAGCTTATCCCGGCGATCATCGAAGCCCAGGGCCCGGTCGATGTGGTGAGCGGCGCATCCTACACCAGCAAAGCCATCCTTGAGGCTGTGGAAAAGGCAGTAAGCGGTGCTGAACCTGCTCTGGTTGAACCAGAGGAGCAGCAGGTGTACGAGATCGCGGTTGAAGATGGCGTACACCGCGGCAAGGCTGAAGGCTTTGGCGGCGAGCTGGTGCTTGATGTGACAGTGGAAGGCGGCAGGATTTCCGCCATTGAGGTTGTTTCGAACAGCGAGACGCCTTTCATAGCGAACCAGGCCTTCAACAAGCTGATCCCGGCGATCATCGAAGCGCAGGGTCCGGTTGATGTCGTAAGTGGTGCCACTTTCACCAGCAGAGCCGTTCTCGCGGCAGTTGAGCAGGCCGTGAGCGGGGAGGCGGCTGGTACGGAGGAAAGTGAAGACGTTTTTGTGATCGACGTACCTGACGGCGTCTACCGCGGAAGCGGACAGGGGCGCAATGGAGTGGTCACCCTCGATGTCACTGTGGAAGGCGGCAGGATCACGGCGATCGCCGTTGTTGAGTCGCAGGAGACACCAGACATCGGCGGGAAAGCCCTCGAACAGTTGATTCCTGCGGTGGTTGAGGCACAGGGTCCGGTGGATGCGGTAAGCGGTGCCACCTTGACCAGCAAGGCATTTGACGAAGCGGTGCGCGATGCCCTGACGACAAAGGAGGGCCAATAAGATGAAACAGTTCGGTGATGGGCTTTTTGCAAAGAATCCGGTGTTGGTGCTGGCTCTCGGGCTGGTTCCAGCAGTGGCGGTGACCACCACTGCCATGAACGGCCTGGCCCTCGGGATCCTGGCTGCCGTAGTGATGCTCGTGGCTGCAGCGGTTAACTGGGCGCTGATTCCTTACGTGCCGGAGAACGCGAAGCTTGCTGTACGGGTGCTCGTTCTCATCGTACTGGTTACCTTTGCGTACGGCGTCTTGGTCCAAAGGAATCCGGGTTTGGCAGCCGGTTTGGGGATCTTCCTCCCGCTCCTTGCCTTCGATGAGCTTCTCCTCCGGGCAGGCGATGGAGAGAAGAGTCTGCCAGCGGCACTCTTAGGCGCATGTGGTCAAGGTCTGGGTTTTGCCTTGGTTCTTGTGCTTTTGGGAGTGGTGAGGGAGTTCCTTGGTATGGGAACGGTCTTCGGCAAGCAGATCGTCTCCGGGGCCTTAGCTCCGTTTTCTCTGGCGGGTACTGTGCCGGGCGGCATGGTGATCCTGGGACTGCTGCTGGCTTTCGTCAATCTAGTTTCCAAGCGAGGAGGGGAACTACATGACTGATGGGCTGCAAATCTTGGCGCAGACAGTTATAAGCAGCAATCTGATCCTGGTGCAAGGACTTGGCTTATATGCTCTCACCCGTTACACGAAGAGCGTGCGTGAGGCTGCGGGAGCCGGAGTGAAGACTCTGGCCGGCATGCTGATAGGCTCCATCTTGCTCTGGCTGCTCAGCCCAATCGTCCCATCGTCCCCGGCGCCTCAGGTTGGGTTCTACCTGCTGGTGGGTCTGGTTGCTTCCCTCGCTGCATCGAAGCTGGTAATGTGTGAGACCAGTGGAACTGACCAGGCAGTGGACGGCGCTTTGGTGGGTCTTCTCCTGCTGTTGGGTCGCGGTAACACGGTGGGCTTCCAGAACGTCTGGACGGCATTCGGTGCCGGGTTGGGTTTCCTCCTGGTTCTAGTCGTTGTCGCCACCGTGCGCAGACGTTTGGATCTGGCGCCCATACCCAAACCCCTGCGGGGACTGCCCATACTTCTGATCACGGTTGGCCTGCTGGGTATGGCCCTGCTGGGATTCAGGTTCTGAGTCTAAGCGCTCCTGCGAAGCACCAGCTTCTTGGGAGCGCTTTTTCGCGCCCAAATAAAATATCAGAAAAAGAAGGTATTGAATGACATATGTGGAAATTAGTACTGCCCGGGGAGGAAAAGGAGAGAGTGCTGTGCCAGCTAAGCAGAGAGCCGTGCTGCTCATCCTCGTGGTTCTCAGTATCGTGCAGCAGGGTGTTCGCTGGAAACTAAACGGCTCCGAGCCAGCGTTGGTTCAGGCAGCGGAGGCTGCCGCAGTTGAGCAGGGAGACAGACACTGCGCCCTTGTTCATGTAAACACCTGTGGGATGGCAGAACTGCAGACCCTACCGGGTATCGGCCCTGTATTGGCGGAGCGCATCATCTTGGAAAGGAAAGAGCAGCCTTTTCGGGAAGTGAGCGATCTCTTGCGCGTATCGGGCATCGGCGAGAAACGGCTCGCCCAAATCGCGAATCTGATCTGCCTTTACTTTGAGGACGATGCGCCGACCGAGTAGTCTTGTCATGTTCTTTCCCCTGATGGTTCTGGGGATCCGCTGCGGTTCCCAGAACCCTCTTGATCTCTGGACGCTCTGCCTGCTGTTTTTTCTGCTGACGGTCGTCTGGTTCGTCCTTGCTTACACCGGCTCGCGGGCAGGCGCTTGGCTGTTTCCCATCCTGCTCGGTCTGGCCGCACTCGCGATGGGCCATTATGCTGTTCTGCCCCAAGAGCTCTGGGCCGTACCAAGGGAAGGGGAGTTCCGGGGACGCATATACGCAGTGCGGACTTTAACTTATGATCAGCGCACCTTGGTTGACCTGGATCGGCCGCGGGCGCGGGTCGCGGTGCATCTGCCGCTCACTGCGGCCGCCGCTCCCGGCGATGAACTTGTCTTTTCGGGTACGGTCTCCCAGCCGAGCAAGGCGCCCAATCCAGGCGTCTTCTGCTACAGGTCGTATTTACGCAGCTTAGGTGTATATGGGGTGAGTTACCCGACCAAGTTTGAGGTGGTGCCGCAGTCTAGACTAGGTCTGATGGATAGAGTGCGCAGCTATCTAAGGGGTAACCTACTTGCTTGGGTGCGGGATCCGGGTCTGGTTCTGGCCTTGGTCTTAGGCGACCGGGAAGAGCTCGATACCGAGCGCAGACATACTTGGAGGTTGCTCGGCATCTCCCACCTCTTAGCGATTTCCGGCATGCACGTGGGCTACCTTTCCTTAGGCATCGGTATCGTACTGCGGCGGCTGCCTTGGCGGCCCTGGCTCAAGTACATCGTGGTTCAAGCTCTGCTCCTGCTCTACATAACAGTGTCCGGCACCGGGGCATCCGCATGGCGGGCCTTTCTGGCGAGCTTGTTCGGAGGATATGCCGGCCTGCGCGGTCTCAGGCGCGATGGTCTGCACCTGTGGGCAGCCGCCGGTTGGGCACTGCTTCTCTGCAACCCAGCTTTCTCCTTCGACTTGGGTTTCATCCTGTCTTTTGCTGCCGCCGGCGGTATCCTGCTGTGGGCGCCGGTGTTCAAATGGAAGTCGAACAGCCGGGTGGTGACCTATCTCGTGCGGAGCTTGATGCTCTCGCTTGCCGCACAGTTCAGCCTTGTACCCTTTCTTCTGGACAGCTTCGGCGAGATAGCCCTCCTCGGACCGGTGGCGACCCTTGTTTTCCTGCCTTGCGTTGCCGTCCTCCTCATCGGCGGGGTACTCACCGCCTTGGGTCTTGGTGGCCTGGGCCCGGGGCATGTGGTGAATGCGACCATGCGCCTCGTGGAAGCACTGGAGGCGCTGCTGCTGCCCCATGCCCGGCAGTGGGCGCCTGGAGCATGGTCCATGGCTGAGGTAACCGTGGGGTGGGCCTTTTTCCTCTACGCAGGCTGGCGCCTGCGGCAGCCCCGGCTGATCCCTCCGAAACGGACGGTTCACCAGCTCCTCACAGTCGGTGCAGTCCTTCTGTTTACCGCTTCGCTGCCGCCGGTTGTGCGCAGGCCCCTCGAAGTGACTGCCATCAACGTGGGGCAGGGAGACTGTTTCTTCCTGCAGACGCCACGTGGGATCAACGTTCTGATCGATGGCGGCGGTGACCTGGACCTTGGGCAGGTGAGCAGAAGGGACATCGGCGCGGAGCGCGTCGTGCCCTACCTGCGGCACAGGCGGGTTGAAAAGCTCGACTATGTGATCCTCTCGCACCCCCATGATGACCACCTGGCAGGGCTTCTGGCCGTCCTTGAGGACTTCGAGGTGGGATTGGTGCTGGACAATGGAGACCAGCACCCGAGCCCAACCTACGACCGTTACCTTGATCTCCTGGTCGAAAAGGGCATTCCCTACCGAACTCTGCGGGCGGGAGACAGCCTGCGCCTGGGGGACGGCGTTGTGCTCAAGGTGCTGTATCCCCAGGTGCTCAGGCCGCACCTACCCTCCGCCCAGAACAACAACTCCCTCCTTATCAAAGTGGAATTCGGAGGGGTGCGGATGCTCTTCACCGGTGATCTTGAGGCGCCTGTGCTCTATGATCTGGCCCATGACCCCAGCCTAGACCTCCAGGCCCAGTGGCTGAAGGTGCCTCACCACGGCAGCCGCACCAGCCTGGCGGAAGACTTCTACGAGGCAGTCGATCCCATCTGGGCGGTCATCTCGGCCGATCCCAGCCGGTTTGGGCATCCACACCCAGAGGTGCTGGAAAGCCTGACCCGGCGGCGGATCAGCTGGCGCACCACCGCGGATGGTCCGCAGAGTTTTGAGGTGTGGTGGGGGATGTGGGGAAGGTTTAGGAGGCACCCATCGTGAATAAAACAGTGGGGAGTGATGCATGGTGGACCTGGCGCTGCTCAAGAAACTGGAGGCAGAACCGCTGCCGCGAGTCATCCTAGTGCATGGGCAGGAAACAGTCTGGCGGGATCGCGTTTTCGAAGCGCTGAAGCAGAGAACCGAAAAGGAAACCCTTGGCGAGTGGAACTGGTCAGTCTTCTACGGGTCCAAAGACCTCAGTCTTGACTCTCTTCTGACCGAGTTGGCCACACTGCCCTGGGGAGGAGCACCCAAGATCGTGGTGCTGAGGGATGCGGAGCTTGTGCCCGCCGAGTCCATGGCCAAGCTGGTTAATTGGCTGGAAGGTAACCCTCAGGCCAACTGCCTCGCCCTGTTCTTCAGCCGGGTGGACGGGAAGTGGAAGTTTTGGAAGACTCTCTGCAGGCTCGCTGTGGAGGTCAAGTGCGACCCTCTTCAGGGAGAGGCGCTCACCAAGTATATCGAAGAATGCTGTGCTGAGCAGGGCAAAAAGATCGAGCGCGTGGCTTTGGAGCAATTTGCAGCCCGAGTAGGTACGAACCTCAACGTGATCCAAAACGAGCTGGACAAGCTCTTTGCTTACGCCGGGACAAGGCAGGAGCTGACCGCGGCTGATGTTCAGGCCGTGACTTCGCTCTGGCCTGCTCAGATCGCCGAGCATACCATTTTTCAGCTCACAGATCTCATCGTCCAAAAGAAGCGCCAGGAGGCCCTGGACGTTCTCAAACTGCTGCTGTCGGCTGGCGAAGTACCCCTGCGGATCTTGGCCCTGATCGAGCGTCAGCTGCGTCTGCTGCTGGCCGCAAAGACCAGTTCCGGCAACCTAGAAACTGCAGCCAGGGAGATGGGAGAAAGCAGTGCCTATCCCCTCAAGAAGCTGAGGGCCCAGGCAAAAACGTTCAGTCTGGACGAAATCTTCGCGGGGTTTTACGCTGTGCTTCAAGCTGACAGTGAGATCAAGCTCGGAGCAACGGGAGAGGACGTCCTAACAGACCTGATAATCAAACTCACCTAAAGAAAGCAAAAACGCCTCATCCTAACGGAAGGGCGTTGCTTTTTTTGCTGATTAGGCGTTCTTCGCAAGCCGTTTGCTCAAGCGCGACTTCTTGCGGGATGCAGTGTTCTTGTGGATGATGCCCTTGGCTGCTGCTTGATCCAGAGCCTTGAATGCCTGGCGAAGGTGGGCAGGCGCGCTGGTTGGATCATTGGCTAGAGCCGCCTCATACTTCTTGACAATCGTCTTTAGGGCAGATTTCCCGGAGATATTACGCGCACGCTTCTGGCGATTGACCTTTACTCGCTTCTCGGCAGATCTGCTGTTGGCCAAAACTGTTCACCTCCTCAGGCACAGTTACCCCATAATTATAGCATTAGAGCCAAGCTAGTTCAAGAGCCCGCGCTGCATAAGGTTCCTCCTTTAGTGTTAATCTAACACTGATTGGAGGAGAGACCATGCACAAACAGAGCTGTGAGGATCTTCTATTCGATAAGTACAACATCCGCACTGACTTAGCGCTGGAATCCCATCAAGCAGTAATCGAACGCGAGGGCCCGCCCGAGCTTCCCGGCGTGCGGGTGCATACGGAAGAGGAACAGGGTATCACCATTACCCGCATCGTGGTAGAAAACGACCTCGGTGCCCGTTTGATGGGCAAGGCTCCCGGAAACTATTCTACCATACAATCGAGCGGCCTGCGCGAGCATAACAGGGATCTCCACGAAAGGACTGCTCAGCTGCTGGCGAAAGAAATCGAGTGGTTCTTCCAGGAGTCCCAGGTCGGAGACGAAGACACGGTGCTGGTCGTGGGACTGGGAAACTGGAACGCCACGCCCGATGCCCTCGGCCCCAAGGTTCTGGAGAACCTGATGGTGACGCGCCATCTGCTGGAGATGTCCCCGCCTGAGCTGCGCAAGGGCCTCCGGCCGGTATCAGCGATTGCTCCCGGTGTCTTGGGCCTGACCGGCATCGAGACTGGAGAAATCATCATGGGCGTGGTTGAGCGGATCGGAGCAGGGGTGGTGATCTGCATCGACGCCCTGGCCAGCCGCAGCGTGGAACGCCTGTGCAGCACGATCCAGATTTCCGACACGGGGATCCACCCCGGGGCTGGTGTGGGCAACCGCCGGCTGGCCATCAACAAAGAAACCCTGGGCATACCAGTTATCGCGATCGGGGTACCCACGGTGGTGCATGCCGTGACCATCATCTCCGATGCACTCAACCTGATGGAAGGAGGCGGTGCGCCCAACACCGAGGGGCCCCCCGGCCGCACTCAGTTCAACATCGATCCCCAGGCGTTGAGGGGCAGGGAGATGCAAGCCGCCTCAACCCCGAGAATGTCTGGCGACCGCCGCCAGCTCATCAGCCAGGTCCTGGATCCTTACTTCGCCAGCATGATCGTCACGCCCAAAGAGATCGACCAGCTCATAGACGAGGTGGCCGATGTGGTCACGGGGGCGCTGAACACAGCCTTCCATGAGGGAGTGAGCTACGATGAGGTGTTCAAATATCTGAGTTAGGGAGTCCTGCTTAAGGGCTTGTTTACCAAGACATGCCCTCCGATCGATTCGACTGCTGCGCCTTCCACCAGGATCTGCACTCGCTGGATCTCCGGGAACTCGGTAAGGGTGTTGACGATAGCTGAGACCAGGTAGGACTCAAGGAGAGCGCCGCCGTTGAAATCCCGGACCAACTCGGCGCTGAAATCGGCTGAGGCAAGTCCGTTTTCCACCGTCAGACTGCGCAGCACTGCGGTGTGAGGCACCGATGGCTGCAGGTCTTCGTGAACGAGAGGGCCGTTGATCAGTGCCTGCAGCGCAGCTGCGGGGCTGACCGGCCCTCCGGTTTTCCGCTGCACCGGAACGAGCAGAAACTCTGTCGGCTCCGACTTGACCAAGTAGATGGTGACATAATCCGGGGTCTGGGCGGTCTCCACGGGTGCAGGAATCTCCTGCAGAGCTGATCTCAACGATTCTATCTGCTTGTGCATGTTGAAAACCGTCCAGAGCCCGACCAGCAGGCCGGCGGCCAGCAACACGATGATAATGTTCTTAGCTGCCCGCATGTGCTCATCCCTTCCACTGCGAATTGGCTAATACGAGTCTATCATGTTTTCCCTGCCAGAGGAATATATTAGCCAAGAGAAGAGGTGGTGACATGCGCTTGCGGCTCCGCCAGGTCTACAGAAGAATCCGCCGCCGTACCAGTGCACTGGGGCAGGAGGTTCATCTCATACCACTCATGCTCCTGGCTCTCCTCTTCCTCTCTCTTTCATTGACCGGTTACCACCTGCTTGCGCGGAACAGCGGTTTCGATCACACGCTGGCCAGGTCCCTGCTGAACATGGGTCTGCCTGGCCTGGGCCGAGCGCAGCCGGGCTACCACGGGTTGGATCTGAACCTCTTCCTTGTCTGGTTGACCAACTACGATCTTCGCGATCCACTTCATATGTTGGAGTCTTCGCTGCCCGTTACGCCCCAAGTTGTGGTCCATATGCGGGCCTGGGAAGACCGGCCTTTTGTTTTTGTTCAGGAACTATCCTTTGCCCCCGATCCAGTGCGTCCTCAGACCAGCAGGCCGGACGAAAGGGCAGAACGGGGTGAGGGAGTCACAGCCGCGCCAAAGGTGCTTATCTATCACAGCCACACTTCAGAGATGTACCTGGGACGAGCCCTGCAGGGCAGCCAAGAAGCGAGCGCCCATTACACCTTTCGCAGCCTGGCCGATCCAACCATTACAGGGGTGATGGCTGTGGGCCATCACCTGGCAAGCGCCCTCAGCAGCCTCGGACTGCATGCTGTGCATGAGACCCGGATCCATACTCTGCCCAGCATAAACAACTCCTACAGCAACTCGGAGCGCACGGTGCGGGAGGTCCTCAGCAAGCACAAGGACTTCGACCTGGTGATCGACCTGCACCGGGATGCGGGGGTGCCCAGCCCAACCATCAAGATCAACGGCAGAGATGTGGCTCGCATCGCCATAGTGGTTGGGACGGCAGAAAACATCCCCCTTTCACATCCGAACTACCAGCAGAACTTGGAGCTGGCCTACCAGATCAAGAACGCCTGCGATGCTCTCTATCCTGGGCTGATGCGGCCGGTGCAGGTGCACAAAGACGCCAGGTACAACCAGCACCTGCATCCGGCCAGCCTGATCTTCGAGGTGGGATCGGTGGAGAACACTCTGGAAGAAGCGCTCCTCGCTGCTGAACTGCTGGCCAGCGTTTTGGCGCGGTTACTCTAACAGGATTTTGCTCGGTCAAGGCGAATCTTTCAACTTGTTGCCAGAAAGAGGAGCGAGAAGAGTTTGAAAACAGAAAACAGAGCACAGGTTACGCGCGCAGCTGCCGTGGTGATGGCAGCGATCTTGGCCAGCAGGATTCTCGGGTTTCTGAGGGAGCGGGCTGTAGCGGAGGTTTTCGGGAGAACAGCGGCAACAGATGCCTTTTTTGCCGCCTTTGCCCTGCCGGATCTCATGTATCAGCTCTTGGTGGGGGGAGCGCTCAGCTCTGCGTTTATCCCTGTCTTTACGCAGTATCTTGCCAAGGATGAAGAAAAAGAAGCCTGGCATGTGGCGAGTACTTTTCTCAACGCCACTTTTTTGATACTACTTGCGGTCATGGTCTTGGGAGTGGTCTTCACCCCTGCCCTGGCGCCCTTTGTGGGTGTCGGCTTTACCGGCGAAAACAGGGAGCTTCTGATTCTCTTAATGCGGGCAACCTTTCCCGCGGTGTTCTTCACCGCCCTGGCAGGCCTCTGCATCGGGGTGCTCCATTCATACAAGAGTTTCGTTGCCCCGGCCTTCGGCCCCATAATCTACAATCTCTGCCAGATTCTCGGAGCTTACCTTCTGGGGCCGGTTGTGGGCATCATGGCCATGGCCATCGGCACCGTGGTCGGCGCGGTAGGCAACTTCTCCCTGCAGCTGCCGGAAGTCTGGCGCAGGGCGGCGGGGAAGTACAAGCCGGTGCTGAACTTCCGGCACCCAGGCATCAGGCGCATGGTGCGGCTGATGCTGCCCGCCATCCTGGGACTATCCATCGCCCAGGTCAACACCATTCTCAGCCAAAATCTCGCCTCCACGCTGGAAGAAGGCTCGATCGTTGCGCTGCGGCTTTCCAACCGCCTGATCAACTTCCCGCTGGGGATCTTCGCCATGGGCATTTCCACGGCAGTCTTCCCAACCCTAGCTGAGCTTGCTGCCAAGGGCGAGCGAGAGGAGTTTGTCCGCACCCTGTCATTTGGCCTGCGCATCGTGTTCTTTATCACTATACCCTCTGCCGTGGGCATGGCGGCGCTGCGGGTGCCCATCGTCCGCCTGCTTTTTGAGTCGGGCGAGTTCACAACCGCGGATTCCCTAGTCACCGCCTTCGCCCTGCTCTTCTTCGTTCCGGGCCTGTTTGCGCAAGCTGCCCTTCAGGTGACGACCAGAGGCTTCTATTCACTGCAGGACACGCAGACCCCGGTGAAGATCGGTTTCCTGGCTGTGGTGGCCAACCTTCTTCTCAGCCTCGCGTTTCTGCGGTGGACCAGCCTCGGGGCGGGAGGTTTGGCTCTGGCTTACTCCCTGAGTTCGCTGGTAAACGTCGTTCTGGCCTTCGTTCTCTTGGGCAGGCGGCTCCCCGGGCTGATCAACGGAGCCCTTTTTGCCGCAATCGGCAAGTCTCTCGCCGCCTCCCTGCTCATGGGCCTCAGCGCCGCATGGACCGCTTCACTGATTGGGGGATACATCGACCCGGCAAGGAAAATGGGTCAGGCGGTTCAGACCCTGGGCGCCATTTCCGTTGGCGTCGCCGTCTACGCGGTGCTGGCTGCAGTGCTGCGCATGGACGAGGTCCGTTTTGTCTGGGACTTGGTCGTGAGGAAGCTCAAGAAGGGCAGGGCGGCCGGAAGACCGAGCTGAGTACCCAGCCCGCTGCGCCTTTTGCATTCACGTGGCGGTGTGTTATAATATCCGCAGGCATTAATCTGTGAGGGAACTGTTGAGAGTATGGTTCAGAAAAACATTCGCAATTTTTGCATAATCGCCCATATCGATCACGGCAAATCGACGCTCGCGGACCGCATCCTTGAAGCCACCGGGGCGCTGAACCAGCGCGAGATGACCCAGCAGGTCTTGGACTCTATGGACCTGGAGAGGGAGCGGGGCATCACTATCAAGCTCAAGGCTGTGCGCCTAACTTACCGCGCCCACACGGGAGAAGAGTACGTTCTCAACCTCATCGACACCCCGGGGCACGTGGACTTTTCTTACGAAGTGTCGCGCAGCCTAGCGGCCTGTGAAGGAGCTCTCCTGGTAATCGATGCCTCCCAGGGTGTGGAGGCCCAGACCTTGGCCAATCTCTACCTGGCTCTGGAACATGATCTGGAGATCATCCCCGTGATCAACAAGATCGACCTCCCCAATGCGGATCCTGAGCGCGTGAAGCGGGAACTTGAGGACATTGGGCTGCCTGGGGATGACGCCATTTTGGTGAGCGCCAGAACCGGTCAGGGGATAGAAGGAGTCCTAGATGCCATCGTCCAGCGTATCCCGCCTCCGACAGGAGATCCGCAGGCGCCTACCCGCGCCATGATCTTCGATTCCCATTACGATCAATACCGCGGCGCGGTCGCCTACGCGCGCATCGTGGAGGGAACGATCCGTGTGGGTGACACGATTCACATGATGAGCTCCGGGCGCAGATTCGAGGTCACTGAACTCGGGGTACTGCAGCCGCAGTTCACGCCCGTGACTGTCCTTGGGCCGGGGGAAGTAGGCTGCATCATGGCCAGCATGAAGAACGTGAGCGATACCCGGGTGGGTGATACGATCACCACCGCCAGAAATCCGGCAGCTCAGCCGCTGTCCGGTTACCGGCCGGCCAAGCCCATGGTGTACGCTGGATTGTACCCTGTGGTCAATGAGGAGTACACTCTCCTGCGGGATGCCCTGGATAAGCTCCAGCTCAACGACGCTGCTCTCACTTACGACGCGGAGTCGTCAGCGGCTCTGGGATTCGGGTACCGCTGCGGCTTTCTCGGCCTGCTGCATATGGAGGTCGTGCAGGAGCGGCTGGAGCGGGAGTTTGGGCTGAATCTGATCACCACCGCCCCGAGCGTGGTCTACCGCGTGGTCATGAAGGACGGCACCGTGAAGGAGATCGACAATCCGACGGCACTGCCCCCTGTGACCACTATTGAGCAGATCGAAGAACCCTTTGTCAGGGCGACCATACTGGTGCCTGGCGACTTCATCGGTGCGGTGATGGAGGTCTGCCAGGAAAGGCGGGGCATCTTCATCACCATGGAGTACATCACCCCCGAGCGGGCCAGGCTGGAGTACGAGCTGCCCCTTGCGGAGATCCTTATGGACTTCTTTGACCGCCTAAAGTCGCGCACCAAGGGGTATGCCTCCTTAGACTACGAGTTCATCGGCTACCGCGCCTCGGATGTGGTCAAGCTGGATATCCTGCTCAACGGCAACCCAGTAGATGCCCTTTCCACCATTGTGCACCGGGACAAAGCAGCTGCCCGGGCCAGGGCCCTCGCGGAGAAGCTCAAGGAAGTGATCCCGCGCCAGCAGTTTGAGGTACCTATCCAGGCTGCCATCGGCAGTAAGATCATCGCCCGGGAGACGGTGCGGGCCCTCCGCAAGGACGTGCTGGCCAAGTGCTACGGAGGCGACATCAGCCGCAAAAAGAAGCTGCTTGAAAAGCAGAAAGAGGGCAAGAAGCGCATGAAGAGCCTGGGCAACGTGGAGGTTCCCCAGGAGGCCTTCATGGCAATCTTGAAGGTTGATTAGGTGGTCCTATGGGTGTCTACGTTCACATCCCGTTTTGTGCTCGGAAATGTTTCTACTGCGACTTCCATTCCCTGGAGGTCCGCGATGCGCATCGCTTCGCGCACCTGGTTGACAGCTATCTGGCAGCCCTGCGGCGCGAAGCTCTGTATTTTCGGAGCATCTGGGGAGATAAGCCCATTGAGTCGCTTTTTATCGGTGGTGGAACGCCCAGCTTGCTGCCCGCGGACAAGCTGGCGTCTTTTATTTCTTTCCTCCGCACAGAACTGCCCTTTGCCGCAGCACCTGAGATCACCATGGAAGCCAATCCCCACTCCCTGAGTGAGGAAGGGATGGAAGTCTTGACCGGGGCAGGAGTGAACCGGGTGAGCCTCGGTGCGCAGGCCTTTCAAGATGGGCTCCTGCGGGCCATCGGAAGGCTTCATCGTGCGGAACAGATCGGAGAAAGCGTGCACCTTCTGCGCCGGGCAGGGGTAAGCAGCATCAACCTGGACCTGATATTCGGCCTGCCAGGGCAGAGTTTGGTTCACTGGCGGGAATCCCTGGAGCAGGCTTTGGCACTGGAGCCCGACCACCTGTCCTGCTATGCCCTGACAGTGGAGCCGGGCACCCTCCTCCATGCCTGGCAGGAAGCGGGCGTTCTGCAGCTTCCCGGCGAAGACGAGCAGGCGGACATGTACGACCTGACCAGGACTATGCTTCCCGAGGCCGGTTACGAGCACTATGAAATCTCAAACTTCAGCCGCCCCGGGCACAGATGCAGGCACAATCTCCTGTATTGGCACAACAGACCATACATCGGCCTCGGCAGCGGCGCGGCGGGCTACGTACACGGCTGCCGTTACTCGAACAGAGCTGATTTGGATGGTTACATCAAAAGCTGGGAAAAGGGCGAACCAAGTTACGAGGAGTTCCAGGAGCTCAACCCGGAGCAGCAGATGGACGAAACCATGATGCTGGGCATGCGCCTCTTGGAAGGAGTGGCCGAGGAGGAGTTCCGGCGGCGCTTTGGAGTAAGCTATTGGGATGTTTACCGGGAAGCCATCACCGAGCTGATAGGTCAAGGGCTGGTCGAAGAGGTGCAGGGGTACCTGCGCACCACAGAGCTGGGGTTACTGTTGGAAAACCGGGTTTCGGCGGCGTTTCTGAGATAGGGCGGTACCCTTGACAAAGGGGGTACCAAGTGGTATTTTAGGCTTGAGACCTGTTAGCACTCTCTCTTAATGAGTGCTAAAAAGGGGAGGTGGAAAGGTCATGTTGGATGAACGCAAGCGGCTCGTGCTCCGGGCGATTGTCGACAGCTACATTGAGACGGCAGAACCGGTGGGATCTCGGACGATCGCGCGCAGACATGACTTGGGAGTCTCTCCAGCAACAATCCGGAACGAGATGGCAGATCTGGAAGAAATAGGGTACCTGGAACAGCCCCATGTGTCCGCAGGGCGGATCCCTTCAGACAAGGGTTATCGCTTTTACGTGGATGCACTTATGGAGCCCCGCCCCATCCCCGACGAAGATGTGGAAAAGGTGGAGCGTCAGCTGCTCGATCCGCAGCTGACTCCGGAGCGGGCTCTGCAGGCCGCAGCTAAGCTGCTGTCGCTTCTAACCGAGTCCGTGTCGCTGGTGGTGGCCCCAAGTACCGATCAGCTGGTGTTCAAGCATGTTCAGCTGGTCTGCCTTGAGCCCTCAAGCATCTTGGTAACGCTCGTGCTGCATCCCATGATCGTCAAGACCCGCCTTATCCGCACTCAAAAGGAGTATTCACCGGAAGCGGTGGGCGAGATCTCTGATGCTCTCAACCGCAAGCTGAAAGGGATAACCTACAGACAGCTGGGGGCCACCGTGCTCAACGAGATTATCAGTGAGTTCGGAGAGATCGGCAGGGCGCTGGTGGAACTCGTGCTGCAGAGCCTGGTTGAAGAGAAAGAAGAACAGATCTACGCTACAGGGGCGTCAAGCATCCTGTCCCAACCTGAGTTCCGCGACGTGCAGCGGGCCGCGGCACTTTTCGAAGCCCTCGAAAAGAAAGATGTCCTCTTGAGTGTTCTGGGAAGTGCAGCCAAGTCCAGCGGCGTGAAGGTGATCATCGGACAGGAGAACACCTATGCGCCCATGCAGGCCTGCAGCATAGTGACGTGTACCTATTACGTCGGCGGGGATGTGGTGGGTGCCCTAGGGGTGCTTGGCCCGACGCGCATGGACTATGCCAAGATGGTGGCCGCGGTCGACCTTGTGGCGCAGACCGTGAGCATGCTCCTATCCAGGCAGCATCGCTAGGGCAGCAGAGTGACCTTTGCAGGCAAGGGTCACTCTATTTAGGAAGGAGGTACCTAGGTGACAGAAAAGAACGAAGTGAGGGAAGAGACCGCAGAGACTTCTGAGGACTGCCGCACCGAAGACACAGAAACCTGTCTGGACCAAGAGCAGAGCGAACAGCAGGAACAGGTGCCGGAGCAGGATATTGAGGAACAGCTGGAGCAGCTGGAAGAGGAAAAGGCGCGGATGGTCCAGCAGCTGCTGCGTCTCAAGGCCGACTTCGAAAACTACAGGCGAAGGATGAACAATCAGCTGGAAAGCATCCGCCTAGGAGCAAATGAGCAGTTGATCCGCGATCTGCTGCCGGTGCTGGATAACTTCGAGCGGGCTATGCAGGCGGTAGGCGGTGAACAGGCGGAGGATCCGTTCTTCCGGGGCATGGAGATGGTGCACAGGGGCCTGCAGGAAGCCTTGGCCAATCACGGCCTTAGACCGATCGAAGCTGTGGGGCAGCCCTTCGATCCCAACCTGCATGAAGCAGTAGCGATCCACGGCGATGCCGGCCAGGAACTCAAGGTATTGGCCCAGATGCAGACAGGTTATCTACTGCATGATAAAGTACTTAGGCACACCAAAGTCTTAGTTGGCCAGAGTGAGGAGGACGAGAAGCAATGTCAAAAGTAATCGGGATAGACCTGGGAACAACCAACTCCGTGGTTGCGGTACTGGAAGGCGGCGAACCGGTTGTCATCCCCAATGCTGAGGGTTCCCGGACCACGCCTTCAGTCGTTGCCTTTACTAAGGATGGCGAGCGCTTGGTGGGCCAGGTGGCCAAGCGGCAGGCGATCACCAACCCCGACAGGACCATTTCTTCCATTAAGCGGCACATG
This sequence comes from Bacillota bacterium, assembly GCA_012840725.1. Taxonomy (GTDB): domain Bacteria; phylum Bacillota; class Limnochordia; order Darwinibacteriales; family Darwinibacteriaceae; genus DTU010. The sequence goes on along the minus strand of DURQ01000092.1, from coordinate 53,570 downwards.
GGTACCGATTACCGCGTCAACATAGACGGCAAAGCCTACACGCCGCAGGAGATCTCTGCCATGATCCTGCGCAAGCTCAAAGAAGAGGCCGAAGCTTACCTCGGCGAAAAAGTGGAGAAAGCCGTGATCACGGTCCCCGCTTACTTTACCGATGCCCAGAGGCAGGCCACGAAAGATGCGGGAACCATCGCAGGACTGGAAGTCCTGCGTATCATCAACGAGCCGACGGCCGCGGCTTTGGCCTACGGCCTCGACAAAGGGCATGAGCAGACTGTGCTCGTCTTTGACCTGGGCGGCGGCACTTTTGACGTGTCCATTCTTGAGCTGGATGAAGGCTATGTGGGTGTTAAGGCTACCAGCGGCAACAACCGCCTGGGAGGCGACGACTTCGACCAGCGGATAATCGATTATTTGGTCCGGGAGTTCAAGAAAGAAACAGGCATTGACTTGACCCAGGACAAAATGGCCATCCAGAGGCTGAAGGAGGCTGCCGAGAAGGCGAAGATCGAGCTCTCAGGCCTTCTGCAGACCACGATAAACCTGCCCTTTATCAGTGCCACGCCTTCTGGCCCTGTTCACCTGGAGAAGAGTCTCACCCGAGCCAAGTTTAACGAACTGACAGCCGATCTGGTGGAGAAGACCATGGGCCCTGTCCGCCAGGCCATGTCCGATGCTGGTCTTGAGCCGAAGGATATCGATCGGGTGATCCTGGTGGGCGGTTCCACCCGCATCCCCGCGGTCCAGGAAGCTATCGAGAAGATCATGGGTAAGGAAGCCTATAAAGGCATCAACCCCGATGAGTGCGTGGCACTGGGCGCAGCGATCCAGGCCGGCGTGCTGGCTGGTGAGTTTGAGGCGGGCCAGGGATTGGTTCTGGTCGATGTTACGCCGCTTTCCTTGGGTATTGAGACTCTCGGCGGCGTGATGACCACCCTGATCAAGCGCAATTCGCCCATACCCTGCCGGGAGACCAAGGTCTTCACCACTGCAGCCGACAACCAGCCTGCAGTGGACATCCATGTCCTCCAGGGCGAGCGGCCGATGGCAGCAGACAACGTTACCCTAGGCCGCTTCCAGCTCACGGGTATCCCGCCGGCGCCCCGCGGCGTGCCGCAGATCGAAGTGACTTTCGATATCGACCGCAATGGCATCGTCCATGTCACGGCCAAAGACAAGGGGACTGGCAAAGAGCAGACCATCACCGTCACCTCTTCCACCAGCTTGACCAAGTCCGATATCGAACGGCTCGTTAAGGAAGCGGAAGAACACGCGGAAGAGGATCGCAAGAAGGCGGAAGCTATCGAGCTGCGCAACAACGCGGACAATTCCATATGGGCAACAGAGAAGACTCTCAAGGAGTTGGGCGACAAAGTCAGCGCCGACCAGAAGGCTGAGGCCGAGAAGGCCATGAGCGATCTCAAGGCGGCTATGGAGAAGGATGACCTGGAGGATATCAAGACCAAGATGCGGAAACTAGATGAAGTTATGCACCGCATCTCCGAACGGCTCTACCAGCAAGCTCAGCCCCAAGGTCCCCAGGCAGGCGCCGCTGGCGGTCAGAAGGCCAACCCGGACGATGTAGTGGATGCTGACTACACGGAAGAAACGTAAGGTCAGCAGCGATAAAGGCGGTGTAGCGCTTGGCTAAAGAGGATTATTACGACGTCTTAGGGGTTCCCAGAGGCGCATCTGACGATGAGATAAAAAAGGCCTATCGCAAGCTGGCCAGGCAGTATCATCCTGATGTGAACAAGGATCCCGGGGCAGAGGAGAGGTTCAAACAGATCAACGAAGCCTATTCTGTCCTGAGCGATCCGGAGAAACGGGCTCAGTATGATCAGTTCGGGCATGCTGCCTTCGAGGACATGGGCCAAGGCGGTGGGTTTGGCGGATTCGGCTTCCCCGGTTTCGACGACCTTGGTGACCTGTTCAGCGAGTTTTTCGGCGGTTTTGGCACCCGCCAGTCCCAAAGGCCTCAGAAAGGCGCCGATCTCCGCTACGAGCTGACGCTTGAGTTCGAAGAAGCTGCCTTTGGAGTTGAGACGGAGATCACCATCCCGCGGACAGAGATCTGCGATCACTGCCACGGTAACCAGGCGGAACCGGGCACGCCGATCGTGACCTGCCCCGAGTGCAATGGCAGCGGTCAGGTGCGCTTTGTGCAGCAAACCCCCTTCGGGCAGTTTGCCACCACCAGGACCTGCCCACGATGCCACGGTGAAGGAAAGACCTTCGATACTCCCTGCAGCCAATGCTACGGCAGCGGCACGCAGCGCAAAATGGCCAGGGTGAAGGTGAAGGTGCCCGCAGGCATCAACGACGGACAGAGCCTGCGTTTGGGCGGCAAGGGCGAAGCAGGCCGCCGCGGAGGCCCGCCCGGGGACCTGTTTGTGGTGGTGCGGGTTAAGCCCCACAAGGTGTTCCGCCGGGAGGGCCAGGATGTGGTGATCGACGTGCCCATCTCCTTTGTCCAGGCCGCGTTGGGTGATGAGATCGAGGTGCCCACCCTGGACGGTGATGTTAAGCTGCGCATCCCCGAAGGAACGCAGTCCGGAAAGGTTCTGCGGCTGCGCAACAAGGGTATTCCCTATCTGCGGGGTTCTGGGCGGGGCGATCAGCTTGTCAACATCCGGGTGGTGACGCCCACCAAGCTCACCGCCAAGCAGAAGGAACTGCTGCGCGAGTTTGCCAAGGCCGGCGGTGACAGTCCGCCAGATGAAAACAAGGGTTTCTTTGAGCGCGTGAAAGATGCTCTGCGCTGAACACGGCTGCCCCTGCGGGCAGCCTTTATCTTGATGCTGGAAAGGAGCGGGCTATGGAAAGCTGGCAGGAACTGAGAATAACGATTAACCGCACAGCCTTGGAAGGCGCCTATGGAGTCCTGGCAAGGTGGGGCATTGAGCATTTTGCTGAGGAAGACAGCGCACTGATCGAAGAGGCGAAGATCTCAGGCTGGGGAGATTACTTCCCAGAGGCAAGTAGTTCGGAGCAGGCGGTGATCCTCTGCTACCTGGCTGAACACAAGCTGGATCGGGCAGCCCAGGACGAACTGTGCAGGGAGCTTCAGAACCTAAAAGAACTGGGTTTTGACCCCGGACACGTTGAAATCTCCGAACGAGGAGTCCAGGAGCAGGACTGGGCTCACGCTTGGAAGCAGTACTACCATCCCCTGCACATCGGCCAGGTTTTGGTTCAGCCTGCTTGGGAGCGCTTGGCAGGAAAGCCTGCGCCGGGGCAGATTGTGGTCTATCTGGACCCGGGCATGGCCTTTGGCAGCGGTACCCATCCCTCAACGGCCATGTGTGTTGAGTTCCTCCAGCAGCTCAACCTAGAGGGCAGGCTGGTCTGGGATATCGGGACTGGCTCAGGGATCCTGGCGCTGGTTGCCGCCAAGCTGGGGGCCAAAGTGGAGGCAGTGGACATTGATCCCGTGGCCGTCGATGCTGCCCAGGCGAATCGAGACCTGAACAAGCTTCAGTTCGCAGTGAGGGTGGGAAGCCTTGAGGATCTTGAGGGCACTCCCGATGTCATTGTGGCGAACATCGTGGCCAGCGTGATCGGCCCGATGCTGCCCAGGGTGCAGCAGATCCTTGCACCCGGAGGGTTTTTCATCGCCTCAGGAGTAATCAGGGACAGGGACCCGGAGATCCTCGCCCTGGCCAGAGAAGCCGGGCTGCGGCTCCTGCGCCGCAGAGAGCGCGGTGAATGGACCGCCTATCTCTTCCAGAGGGGTGATTGAGCTGGTACGGTTCTTCATCGAGCATGAACAACTGAGGAACGGCGAGGTGACCATCACCGGGAGTGATGCCCACCATATCACCAGAGTGCTCAGGTTGGGACCGGGGGAGATCATCGAATGCGTGGACCCTGAAGGCCTGCTGCACTTGGTGCGGATCGAGGAAGCTGGCGCCGCCGTTAGGGGAAAAGTGGAAGAGACCAGAAAGGGTTTACAGGAGTCACCCCTTCATTTAGTATTGTTTCAGGGACTGGCCAAAGGAGAAAAGATGGACCTAGTGGTCCAAAAGGCCGTGGAGTTGGGCGCTGCCGCGATCGTTCCCTTTACGTCCCGCTACACCGTTGTGCAGCTGGGAGACAAGCAGGCGGAGAAAAGGGTGGAGCGCTGGGAGCGCATCGCGAGAGAAGCGGCCAAGCAGTGCGGGCGCACGCGCCTTCCCAGAGTGGAACGGGTCCACTCCTTCGCAGAAGTGGTGGACATGGTGAGGGCGGCGGCAGACAGGGAGCACCTCGTTCTGGCCGCCTATGAAGCCGAGCGGGAGCGGCGCATCTCGGGGATTCAAGCCGCGCCAAAGGCGATCTCGGCTATTGTCGGGCCGGAGGGCGGCTTTACGCCACAAGAGATCGCACAGCTCGAGGAGGCTGGGGCTGTGATCTGTACCTTAGGGCCGCGCATCCTGCGCACAGAAACGGCCGGGCTGGTCCTGCTCAGTATTTTGGGATACAGATGGGGAGATTTGGGATGACCAAAGCAGCAAAAAAGCTGGCGGTAGCTACTTTAGGCTGCAAAGTGAATCAGTATGATACGGACGCCGTGGTGACTCAGTTTCTCGATGCCGGGTACACCTTGGTGGACTTCCGGGAGCAGGCCGATGTGTATCTTATCAACACCTGCACCGTGACCAGCCTGGGCGACAAGAAGTCGCGCCAGCTGATCCGCCGGGCCCACCGCCTCAACCCTGCAGCTCAGGTTGTGGTCATGGGCTGCCTGGCCCAGACCTCCCCGGAGGAAGTGGCTGAGCTCGAGGGCGTGAGCCTGGTTGTTGGGACTGATGGGCGCCAGGGCATCGTTGAGGAGCTGGAACGGCTGGCGGATGGCGATCAGAAGACGCTGGTGGAAGACATCTTCCAGGTGACAGAGTTCGAGGACCTTCCGGCACTGGGCTTTTCCGGAAGGACGCGGGCGGCCCTTAAGATCCAGGACGGTTGCAACCAGTTCTGCACCTACTGCCGGGTGCCCTTTGCCCGCGGCCGTTCCCGCAGCCGCAGTCGGGAGAGCGTCATGCAGCAGGTGGAACTGCTGGTAAACCAAGGATACAAGGAGATAGTGCTCACCGGGATCCATCTCGGCCTTTACGGAGCAGATCTGGAACCGCCGCTGACTCTTGCTGCCATCAGCAGGCAGGTAGCGGATTTCCCTGGAGTCAAGCGCCTGCGCCTCAGTTCGGTGGATCCCCATGAGATCACCCCCGAACTCGTTGATCTCTTCAGCTCGCACCCGGTTGTCTGCCGCCACGTGCACATTCCCCTGCAGAGCGGCAGCGATAGGGTGCTGGAACGCATGCGCAGAGGCTACAACAGGGATCAGTTCATGGATATCGTGCGCCGGCTGCGGGAACGCGTTCCCGAGATCGCCATCACAACCGACATCATGGTGGGGTTTCCCGGCGAGACCGAGGAAGACTTCGAGCAGACCTTGGATCTGACCAGGGAAGCCGGGTTCAGCCGCATCCATGTTTTCCCCTATTCCAAGCGGGCTGGAACAAGGGCAGCGCGTTTTCCCGGACAAATTCCTTCTGACGTAAAGGAAAGCCGCAGTAGACGTCTAATAGAATTAGGGTACGCCTTAGCGGAGGAATTCCACCGCTCCCTCGTGGGTCGAGTCGTTGAGGTGCTGGTGGAAGAAGAGCAGGACGGCTGCGCGGAAGGACACACGGACAACTACGTCAAGGTGAGTTTCTCCGCTCCGCCAACGGATCTTGTAGGGGAGATCGTGCCTGTGAGAGTCCTGCGGAGCGGCCGCGAAGGCGTTTCGGGAGAGCTAGCAGAGGGGAGGTAAGTTGCGTGTCAGATTGCCTGTTCTGCAGAATCGGCCGCGGTGAGCTGGGGACACAGTTTCTGCTGGAGACCGATCAGCTGGCGGCATTCCGCGATATCAACCCGCAGGCGCCCACCCATATCCTGGTCATTCCCAAGAAGCACATCCAGAGCCTGGCTGATCTCCAGCCGGAGGATCAGGGATTGATGGGGGATATCCTGATGGCCATAAAAAGCCTTGCTGAACAGGAAGGTCTGGAGGATGGCTACAGGGTTGTGGTCAACACTGGACCGGACGGCGGGCAGAGTGTGGGTCACCTCCACTTCCATCTCTTGGGCGGACGCTCCTTACAGTGGCCTCCAGGTTGATCGTTGACCCTGACAGCTAGATCGATTATAATTAGCTTGATATTATGCCCATGGCGTATCCTACAGTAAACGAGACGCATTCGGCATGGAAGGAGGGATACCAGTGGCAGAAGTCAAAGTAGGTAAGAACGAGTCCCTCGACAATGCGTTGCGCCGTTTCAAGAAGCAGATCAGGATGTCAGGTGTTCTGTCCGAACTCCGGAAGCGAGAACACTATGAAAGCCCGAGCGTGCGGCGGAAGAAGAAGTCCGAGGCAGCTCGTAAGAGAAAGTACCGGTAACGCAGATCTAGCTCGATGTCCCTAAGATATCGAGCTTTTTTTGCAGAAAGGGGTGGCGGCGATGCAGCAGAAGACGCTGGTATTGAGAGTGATGGTGCTCTGCTTGCTGGTTTTGGTGTCGAGTGCGGCGGTTTTGGCGGCACCCATCGTCTATACCGTGCCCATCCAAGGCGAGATCGAGCCGGGCCTGGCGGCCTTCGCGGCCAGAGGGCTGGCTCTGGCAGAGCGCAGCAATGGCGTGGTCCTTCTGGAGATCAACACTTTTGGCGGCCGGGTGGATGCGGCCACAGAAATCAAGGACCTCGTTTTCAAGGCTGAGGTGCCTGTCATCGCCTACGTTAGCGAAAGGGCCTGGTCGGCCGGTGCCCTCATCGCCCTGTCAGCGCCGAAAATTGCGATGGCCCCCGGCAGCAGCATGGGCGCTGCCGAACCAAGGCCCATGGAAGAAAAGACAGTGTCGGCTGTGCGGGCTGAGTTCGAGGCAACCGCAGAGCGCTGGGGACGGGATCGACGGTTGGCCGCAGCCATGGTCGATGCCAGCGTTGTCGTTGAGGGCCTGTCTGAAGAAGGAAAGATTCTAACTCTTTCTGCCCAGGACGCAGTTGAATACGGCATGGCCGACTTAGTGGCAGGCAGCGTTCACCAGGTGCTCAGCGAGTTGGGCTATGAGTCTTACGAGCTCGTGCGGCTCGAACCTCACTGGGCGGAGAGCATCGCACGGTTTCTCACCAACTCTACCATCAGCTCTCTCCTCCTGACCCTGGGTTTCCTCGGGCTCGTTTTTGAGGTCATGTCACCGGGTTGGGGCGTGCCGGGCACCGCGGGCCTGACCTGTTTGGCCTTGTTCTTCGGCGGGCGTTACGTTGCCGGCTTGATGGGCTGGGAGGCTATTCTGCTTTTCCTTGTCGGATTGGTTCTTATCCTCTTGGAGATCTTCGTCATCCCTGGCTTCGGGGTGGCAGGTGTCTTGGGTATGATCAGTGTTATGTCCAGCATTGTCGTAGCCTTTGGCGATCTGCAGGTTGCCTTGATCAACCTGACTATTGTCCTCGTAGTGACCATCGCGGCGGTCGTATTGCTCTGGAGACGCTTCACGCGATCCCGCCTTTGGAAGCGCATCGTGCTGTCACACAGCGAAACGCAGCAAGCTGGGTACCGTGCTCCTGCTGATCTCAGTCACCTGGTGGGTAAGCAGGGCATGGCTATCACCCCGCTGCGTCCCTCCGGGACCTGTGTGATCGACGGCCGGCGCTGCGATGTGGTTTCTGAGGGAGGCTTTGTCGCTGCGAATACCCGGGTAGAAGTGGTGTCAGTAGAAGGAACTAGGGTCGTTGTTCGGGAAGTAAAATAAGACTGACAAAGAAAGGGAGGATGCACGATGGGTATCGTTTTCGCCGGGATAATACCGCTTCTGATCATCATTTTCCTGGCCATCTTCTTCAGTTTCGTGCCTGTTGGCCTGTGGATCTCTGCCATCGCCGCAGGCGTCAAGGTCAGCCTGATGAGTCTCGTTGGGATGCGCCTGCGCCGTGTTCCGCCCGCCCGCATCATTCTGCCCTTTATCAAGGCTCAGAAGGGCGGAGTGGAAACGAGCATTGACAAACTCGAGGCCCACTACCTGGCAGGCGGTAACGTTGACAATGTAGTCGATGCCTTGATCGCTGCCACCCGCGCCGATATCCCCATTTCCTTCGAACGGGCTGCTGCCATCGACCTGGCCGGCAGGAACGTGCTGGAAGCCGTTCAAATGAGCGTGAACCCGAAAGTCATTGAGACCCCGCTCATTTCGGCGGTGGCCAAAGACGGTATCGAGCTCAAGGTGAAAGCACGGGTTACGGTGCGGGCTAACATCGACCGCCTGGTCGGCGGCGCCGGTGAGGCTACCATCATCGCGCGTGTGGGCGAAGGCATTGTAACCTCCGTTGGTTCCAGCGGCAGTCACGCAGATGTGCTGGAGAACCCGGATTCCATCTCCAAGCTGGTCCTTGACAAGGGTCTCGATGCGGGCACTGCCTTTGAAATCCTCTCGATTGATATTGCCGACGTGGATGTGGGCCGCAACATCGGTGCTCGCCTGCAGATGGACCAGGCAGACGCCGACAAGAACATCGCTCAAGCCAAGGCTGCCGAGCGGCGCTTTGCCGCACAGGCCCGTGAGCAGGAGATGAAAGCCTTCACTCAAGAAATGCGGGCCAAGGTTGTTGAGGCTGAAGCCGAAATTCCAAAAGCGATCGCTGAGGCCCTGCGCGCAGGTAACCTGGGTGTCATGGATTACTATTCGATGCAGAACATCTTGGCGGATACCCGCATGCGGGAGGCCATCAGCGGGCGCTCCTCAGAACGGGAGTCAGGCGAGCACGGTGAGCAGAAAGAGCGGTAGGTGAGCAGCATGCGTGGAGCATTAGGGCTGCTGATCTACCTGATTATTGCTGTGATTGGAAGGTTGTTGAAGAATGCTGCCGATGAGCGGGTGAGAAGGGCCGGCTGGGCCGGTGAGGTTTCCCACGAACCGGTGATCGATGTGGAGAGTGAAATCGAGGCTTGGGAGCCGGTGGCCGCTCTGCAGGGACCGCTGCCCGACAGGGACAGCGAAGGCACAGAGGAAGAACACCAGGAATGGACCGAGGAAGACAGCTCGGAAAGGCTCAACGCCAGAGTCTGGAGTGAACCGGTGGAGAGCTTCAGCGAAACGCCTGAGCTGGCCCGAGTTGCAGAAGCTATTGTCATGAGTGAGATCATCAGGGAGCCGCGTGCCATGCGCCGCTGGCCCCGGCGTTAACGAGAGATGACTGAGATGGGCACTGTTTCCGTAAGGAAGCAGTGCCCATTTGGCTGCACGCTCACCTCTGCGGTCTAACTCTTCCTCTCATGCATAACTTTGATCGAAGGGAGGAAGACGATGCGGCCAGCCGTGCGCCAGAAGCTGAAACGGAGGTTTGCTGAGACACTGGACCTGCCTCCCAGCGTGGTTTTGGACCAAGCTGTCATCCACATCTTCGGAGACAGCGAAGTCAAGATCGTTAACCACAAAGGTTTGGTCCAGTACTCAACTGCCTGTGTCAAGACCCGGGCGGTGCAGGGACTGATCGAGGTGGGCGGTTCGGAGCTGGAAATCGCCTTCTTTTCTGCCCAGGAGATCAAGATCCGCGGACGGATACGCCAGGTGATGCTGAAATGACACAGCTCTTGTGGCTCTGGTGGCAGGGGTACCTAACCGTCCGCCTGCGCGGCGCAGGCATAGAACGTCTCCTAAACAGGGCGTCTCAGGTCGGCGTTGCCCTTTTCAGAGTGGAGCGCCTTACCAGTGATGTGGTTCTGGTGAGGATGGCTGCTCGGGATTTCCGCCTCCTGCGGCCCCTTCTCAGGGAAGCGGTGAACGGCCCCCGCATCAGCGTATCGGTCCTGGACCGCCACGGGCTGCCCTTCGTGCTTCGCCGGTTCAGGCGGCGAAGCTTCCTCGGGGTGGGGCTCGGCCTGGCTGTGCTGGCCGTCTTCTACCTGGCCAACTTCGTGTGGTTTGTCCAGGTTTTTGGAAACCAGGCTTTGGCGGTTGAGGCAATCAAGACTGCAGTGGAGGATGCTGGACTGCGTATGGGTATTCCCAGGAGTTCCCTGGACCCTGCCCGCATTGAGCGAAAGCTGCTGGAGAGCCTCCCCGATCTGGTTTGGGTGCAGGTGAAAAACCGCGGTGTAAGGGTGGAGGTCCACGTGGTGGAGCGGGACGAAGCCGAGTCGGGCGAGCAGCGGGCTGGCCACATCTATGCCAAACAGGATGGCCTCGTGACCGAGCTGTTGGTCCTGCAGGGCACGGCCCAGATCCGCGAAGGTGACACGGTCCGAAAAGACGATCTGCTCATATCTGGGATGTACTACGATCACCAAGGCCGCAGACAGTACGGTGCGGCCCGCGGAATCGTCAAAGCCAGGGTGTGGTACGAGGCTGTTGGCGAGGCCAGCCTGGTTCGCTGGGAACCCCTGCGAACGGGCCGGCGCCGCAGCCGATACCTGCTCACAGTCGGGCCGCTGACCGTTCCTATCGGCCGTTCCCTGCCGCGCGAAAACCACCTCGTGACATCCAGGACCTGGCAGCTTTACCTGGGAACCGCCATGGCCCCCGTGAGCTGGACGCGCCTTGACTACGAAGAAGTGGAATGGGAGACGGTGCCGGTTCCAGCCGCGGAAGCGGAGCAGAACGCCTACGAGCTTGCTTGGGAGAGTCTGCTGGCCCAGGGGGTTGACCGCGAGAGGGTGCTTGTCGAAAAACGTGCGGTGGAAAACCTGGCGGATGGCAACGGGATCAGGGTCACTGTCCGGGTTGAGGTCCTGGAGGACATCGGGCGATTTTCGGGGCAATAGTTTGCACTTTTGAGCCGTTTTGCTTATAATAAGTGCATACAGAGACAAACAAAGGACGGTTGATGTATTGAGTCAGATACTGCGCCTTCGAGATAATGATCAGGCTCAAGCTCTAAGCGGCAAGCGGGATGAGTACCTCAGGCTGCTCGAGGAGGCTTTCGATGTCAAAATCGTGGCCAGAGGGCTTGATCTGATCATCAATGGTTCCGATGAGGCCGTCGCCAAAGTGAAGGTTGCTCTGGAGAGCATGGCTGAGCTCGGTTCCAGCCTCACCAATCACGATGTCTACTATGCTATCAAGATGAGCAACAACGGGGGGTCTGCTCCTCAGGACCTCAACTCTGGGTTGGTGGTGGTTACCCATCGAGGCCACAGAATCCGTCCGAAAACAGCTGGACAGAAGCGGTACATTGCCGCGATGGCCTCTCACGACATCGTCTTCAGCATCGGCCCGGCAGGAACCGGCAAGACCTACCTAGCCATGGCCCATGCGGTCGCCTGCCTGAAGCGCAAAGAAGTGGAGCGCCTCATCTTGACGCGTCCAGCAGTGGAGGCAGGTGAACACCTCGGGTTTCTGCCTGGGGATCTGCAGGACAAGGTTGATCCCTATCTGCGGCCGCTCTACGATGCTCTGTTTGATATCTTGGGCCATGATACCTATTCGAAGTACCGTGAGAAGGGAATCATCGAGATAGCGCCGCTTGCCTACATGCGCGGGCGTACTCTAGATGACAGCTTCATCATCCTGGATGAGGCGCAGAACTGCACACCTGAACAGATGAAGATGTTCCTCACCCGTCTGGGCTTCGGCTCCAAAGCAGTGATCACAGGGGATATCACTCAGGTGGACCTGCCCAAGGATAAGACTTCAGGGCTCATCGAGGTCCAGAGGATTCTGCGCGGTGTAGAGGGCATCGCCTTTTGTTCTCTGGGTGAGGCCGACGTCGTCCGCCACCCGTTAGTACAGAGGATCATCAAAGCCTACGAAGCTCACGACGAAGGAGCTGGCAAACTGCAGTCCTAGGAGGCTAATCGTGAAACGGAAGATAAAAGGCAGGAGCGGGCAGGCTCTGCTTCAGACCCTGCGGGAGAGAGTGCGGGAAACGGCACTCAGCAGGTGGATCTTGAGCGGGCTGATCTTAGCCGTTGTGCTGGCCATTTTGCTGGTCGATGCCCTGCCTGCCGAGATTCAGATTGACGTGGGGGAAGTTGCCAAGCAGGACATTGTCGCACCGATCACTGCTGTCAACTCCGTGGAAACTGAGCGCCTTAAGGAAGAAGCGGCGCGACAGGCACTGCTGTCTGTGAGCGACGACCCGAATTATTACCAGATCAACCCGGCAGCAGTGATGCGGGTTGAGGAGGATGTCACTGGAGTGCTCAACCTTCTTCGGCAGGGCACAGCGCCCGAGGAAGGGGAAGAAGGAGATGTCCAGCCTGAACGCCTGACCATTTCCGAGATCGACCGCCGCCTGATCAGGGATTGGCAGATCGAGATCCCCCAGCGGGACCTGGAAGCGGTCGTTTCTTTGTCTTTGGTCGAGTTTGACCAGTTTGCTCAGATCACAGCCGATCTTGTCCTGGCGGCCATGGAGCAGCGCATCAGCCAGGACGGTCTGAGAGACGCCAGGGACGGTTTTGAAGAGAGCGTGAAGAGGGCGGGCCTGCGCGATGATCTGGAGCAGACGGCCATAGTCCTGGGCAGGCAGCTTATCCAGCCCAACCTGGTGCTCGACACTGAAAAGGTTAACGAAGCCCGGGAGAAGGCCGTCCAGGCCGTGCAGCCCGTACAGATCATGCAGGGCGAGATTATTGTTCGCAAAGGTGATGTGGTAAGGCCGGAGCATCTGATCCTCATGCGCGATCTCGGGCTCCTCAAGACCGGGCGCGACTATGCTGCCCTGGCTGGACGGACCCTACTTGTCCTGGCCATGGCTGCCCTGCTTGGGGCCTACCTGTTCCAGAACCAATCGCCGGTCCTGAAGAACATAGGCCTTCTGGGCCTTCTGGGTGCAGTTACGGTCACGGTCCTGCTGCTCGGGCGCCTGTTCAGTCTTCTGGCTTGGCCGGAGGCTGTCTATCTCAACCCCTCAGCTCTAGTCGGCCTGCTGCTCACCCTGCTCATTGATGCCCGGGTGGGGGGCATCGCCGCCGTAGTGACTGCTGTTCTGCTCGGTGCCATCAGTCACTTCATGTGGCCGGTGAGTATCTTGGCCTTGGTTGGTGGACTCACCGCTGTGCTGAGTGTCTCAAAAGTCAGCCAGCGCGGCGATCTGATGCGCGCCGGGTTCATCGTGGGCGGCGTGAATGTCCTGCTCATGCTGGCGCTCGGTCTGGCCGCCGGAAACAGCAGCCTCGCACTCCAGAGCTATCTGGGACTGATCAGCGGCGTTCTGGCCTCGATCGTTGCCATCGGCGTTCTGCCATATCTGGAGAGTGCTTTCAAGATCACATCACCCATCCGCTTGCTCGAGTTGTCCAACCCCAACCATCCGCTCCTGCGCAGGCTTATGTTGGAGGCCCCCGGAACCTACCATCACAGTATCTTGGTGGGCAATCTGGCAGAGGCGGCAGCAGAGGCGGTGGGGGGCGATGGTCTGCTGGCGCGGGTTGGGGCTTTTTACCATGACATCGGTAAACTGAAGCGCCCGTACTTTTTCGTGGAGAATCAAGTGGGGAAGGACAACCCCCACGACAAGATCGCTCCGTCACTCTCCACACTGATCGTCACGTCCCATGTCAAAGACGGCCTTGAGCTGGCTGGAGAGTACAAACTACCCGATGTTGTCACCCAGTTCATCGCCCAGCACCACGGGACCGATCTAGTGCGTTTCTTCTATCACCGGGCCACAGAGGCCAGTGAAGACGGCTCAGTGGAAGAGAAGGATTTCCGCTACCCCGGACCTAAGCCCCAGGGCAAGGAAGTGGCCATCGTCTCGCTGGCTGATGCCGTGGAGGCGGCTACGCGATCACTGTCGAAACCCACTCCCGGCAAGATTGAGGGTCTGGTGCGCAAGATCATCAAGGACCGTCTCAACTCGGGCGAACTGGATGAGAGCGACCTGACCTTCCAGGATATGGATCGGATCGCTAGTGCCTTTTCAAAGGTGATCATGGGCATGTTCCATACCCGGGTGGAGTACCCGGACAAGATCACCAAGGAAGAGATCGAGGGGAAGAAGACGAAGAATGGAAATACTGTTCAGCAGTGACCTGCCGCAGGAAGATACCACCAGATTTGAGGAGCTGATCCGCAGGGCGTTTCGCCTGGCTGCCGATATCAAGCAGCTGCAGGACCCGTGGGAAGTGAGTATCTCCTTTGTCGACGACAGCACCATCGCGGACCTGAATACTCAATACCGGGGGATTGCAGCGCCTACCGACGTCCTGTCCTTTCCTCAAGATGAAGACGACGGAGAGTTCGGCCAAGCGGAAGGCCTGCCTCGCCTGTTAGGTGATATTGTCATCTCCCTGGAACGGGCTGAGGAGCAGGCTGCAGAGTACGGCCATTCCCTGGAGCGGGAAGTGCTCTTCCTCGCCGTACACGGGTTTTTCCACCTCATGGGCCACGACCACGAGACCCCAGAGGAAGAGCAGGAGATGCGGGCTCTGGAAGAGAGTGTCCTCAAGGAGCTGGGCTTAGGGAGAGATTGACGGTGAGGCAGCGAAGCATCTGGATGAGCTTCAGCGACGCGTTGGAAGGCGTCGCCTTCGTGGTGCGCTCGGAACGGAACATGCGCATCCATGTTCTCCTCGGCCTTTTGGTTGTTCTCCTCGCCGCAGTCCTGGGCGCAAGCCGTCTTGAAGTGATCGCTTTAGTTTTCGCCATCGGTATGGTTTTTGCTGCGGAGCTGTTCAACACAGCCGTTGAACGGATGGTGGATCTGATCCAGCCCGCTTACCATCCCCTCGCTGGAACGGTGAAGAAGATCGCCGCTGGAGGGGTCTTGGTTACGGCCCTTGCCGCAGCAGCTGTCGGCTATTTGGTGTTCATCGACTATCTGCTCCGCCTTGATCAGCTGCTCATCCGTCCGGTTCCAGAGCCTTATATGATCGTGCTGGTCCTGGCAGCCGCGGCCACGGTCGCTGTTGGCTGGCGGGCACTTCGGCAGGGCTCCCGGCCTTCGCTGCATGCGGCGGCTGCCTTTGCCCTAGCTGCAGCTATCTGGGAAGTCAGCGGAGGGTTTGCCGCGTTAGCTGGTCTTGCCTTAGCCCTCCTGGTCGCCCAGAGCAGGGTGGAAGGCAGGCTGCACAGTTGGTGGGAAGTGGTCACAGGCGCCTTGATTGGGTGTTCTGTGGCCCTGTTCTTTCTGCGGATGATCGCTTAGGGAAGGTGTGCTCACAGATGACAGGAAGAGAACTGATGGAACTGGCCATCAAGGCAAGGGAAATGGCGTACGTCCCCTATTCCAACTTTAAGGTCGGAGCGGCCCTGCTGGCTGCAGATGGACAGGTGTACCTCGGCTGCAATATCGAGAATGCCGCCTTCAGCCCCACGAACTGTGCGGAGCGGACCGCCATTTTCAAGGCGCTGTCAGAAGGAACAAGGCATTTCACGGCCTTAGCTGTCGTGGCCGATACCGAGCAGCCTGTACCTCCCTGCGGCGTCTGCCGCCAGGTGATGGCTGAATTCTTCGATCCGGAGATGCCCATCTACCTGGGCAACCTCAAAGGAGAAATGGTGCAGACCTCGCTGCAGACGCTGCTTCCTGGGTCTTTCACTAAGCGAGACTTGGGGATGGGTGAGAGAAATGACTGAACCGTTCAGATCCGGGTTTGTGGCTGTGGTTGGACGGCCGAATGTGGGTAAGTCCACGCTGCTCAACGCCCTCCTCGGCCAGAAGGTGGCCATAGTCTCAGACAAACCCCAGACAACACGCAACACCATCAGGGGCGTCTTGACGCTGGATCATGCCCAGATCGTCTTCCTGGATACGCCGGGACTGCACAAGCCCCTGCACAAGCTGGGCGAGTACATGGTTAAGAGCGCTCTGCAGGCTCTGGAAGACGTTGATGTTGTGCTCTGGCTGGTAGAGGCCGGCAGATGGACCGCTGCAGATAACCACATCTTGGCTGAACTCGCAGAGGTTCAGCAGCCCCTGATCCTTGTGGCCAACAAGGCCGATCAGGTATCGCAGGGGGAGCTGGAGGCCTTTTTGGAGAGAGTGGGACAGAAGCGTGCCTTCGCTGCCGCACTGGCAGTGTCGGCCCTGCAGGGGAGCAATCTGGGAGAGCTGGTTTCTCTGATCGTGGAGCGGCTGGAGGAAGGGCCCAAGTACTACCCCGATGATTGGCTCTCCGATCAGCCCGAGCGCTTCCTCGTTGCAGAGTTCATCCGGGAAGAGCTGTTTCTCCGCACTGAAGAGGAGGTCCCTCACTCGGTCGCCGTGGATGTGGAGGAGATCAAAGAGGTGGCGGAGAAGAATTTGATGAGAATAAGGGCAACAATCTATGTGGAGCGAGAGAGCCAGAAGGGCATTGTCATCGGCCAGGGCGGCCGCATGCTCAAGGAAGTGGGCACCAGCGCTCGGCTGCAGATGGAAAGGCTTCTCGGTACCCGCGTCCACCTCGAGCTCTGGGTTAAGGTGAAAAAGGACTGGCGCAACAAACCGGGGGCGTTAAGAGAGTTCGGGTACGAGTGAACCCTCATACCTATTTGCCCGTTAGCGAAAATTGTCAAGGGAGGTAGGGCTATGACCACGACGCACGCCTTCAGATCATCAGATGAACGAAGCCAGCTGGCAGAGCTGGTCGCCAGAGCACAGGCCGGAAGCACAGCAGCTCGGGAGAAACTTCTCCAGGACTACCGCCCGTTCTACCTGCGAGTTGCGTCCAACTGCTGCCGCAAGTACTTGGTGCTCGGCCGTGATGACGAGGCCAGCATTGCCATGATTGCCTTCAACGAAGCCATAGACTCTTTTGATCGTTCCGGCGGAGCCTCTTTTCTCAGTTTCGCCGAAATCGTGGTCAAACGCCGCATGGTGGATTACTTCCGCCGGCAGAGCAAAAGGGCCGAGGAAATCCCCCTCTCAACCTTTGAGACTGATGAAAACGAAGAAGGCGTCCTGCAGAAGATCGAATCAAAGGAAGCCCACACTGTCCTGCAGATTCAGGAAGAAACGGAGCAGCGGCGTGAGGAAATCTTCCGGCTCGATCAGCTCCTCAGCCACTACGGTATTCGCTTTTCTGAACTGGTTAAGATATCGCCGAGGCACCAGGATGCCCGAGACCGGGCCCTCCAGGTAGCCAAGGCTCTCATCAGCGATCCCGAACTGCTCGGCTACCTGACCCGCAAGAAGTCACTGCCTCTCAAAGAACTGGAAGCCAGGGTGAAGGTGAGCCGCAAGACCTTGGAGCGGCAGCGTAAGTACATAATCACGCTGGCACTGATCCTTATCGGAGATTTCTATCATCTGCAGGAATATCTGAACCGACCGGAGTGAAAAGGAGGTGGAGAAGGTGAAGCACAAGGGGATTGTGGTAGAGATCGCTCCCAAGAACAAGGTGATCATACTGACGCCTCAAGGGGAGTTTCTGAAAATCCCTTTCCACAAGCATGTCCAGGTGGGGCAGGAGATCCGTTACACCCCCCGCAAGGAACGGCTGAACGTCTGGCAGCTCTCTGCTGCCGCGGTGCTGTTTCTGACGCTTTTGGGCAGCTGGCCTATGATCAGTGAGCGGCTTGTGCCCCAATCGGCTGTGCCCGCCTTCATCGTCACTCTTGATCTGGACTCCAGTTTTGAGCTGGCCGTCAGCTCAGACCGCAAGGTCTTAAGCGTTGAAGGGCTGAACCGAAACGGACGGGAACTGGCGCAGAACCTGGATGTAGTTGGGGCTGATCTCCGCTCGGCGGTGCAGGCCATCGCGGCCAAGGCCGGCGGCGCAAAGCAGGCGGTAGTAACCGTTGCGGCTGTGAACGGTGGAGCAGCCTCTGTGAAAGAGAAAAGCAGCGAGCAGTACAGCGGCGTGGAAAGAGAAGTTGCCGATGCTCTGCGCAGTGCCAGGCTGGCTGACGTACGTATCTGGGAAGTCCCGCGCTCCTTCCAGACAGAAGCTAAACTGGCGGGCATTTCACCAAGCAGGTACATGGCCCTCCAGCAGCCATCGGGGCCAGTTGTCCCTTTAAAGATTGAGACGAGGCTAACCATGTCAGATCCGCCTGCGTTGGAGGAAAAGGCTGAAAAAGTTGCGGCAAGCACTGCAGTGGCTCAGCGCATCATGGAGCCCCTCAGGCCGGAACTGACACCCACCAGGTGGACCAGGCAGTCCGCGGACGCTTCCCAGGCCGGCATCCACAGCGTCAGTTTTCCCATCGCAGCAGTTAAAGGAGATTTCTAAGCGCATCGATGAGAGTAGATGAATTTGACTTCGAGCTTCCTGCCGAACTCATCGCCCAGAAACCGCTGGAGGCCCGGGATGCCTCGCGGCTCCTGGTGGTGCACAGAGAAGACGGCAGGCGCGAAGACCGCCATTTTTCTGATATTGTAGAATACCTTGAACCAGGCGATGTCCTGGTCGTCAACGATTCGCGAGTGCTGCCTGCCCGCCTGTGGGGGCGGAACAAGCAGCGCTCAGGACCGGTTGAGATCCTGCTTCTCCGACCCTACGGCGAAGGTCTTTGGGAAGTGTTGGTTCGGCCGGGGAAGAAAGCCAAACCCGGTGCGGAAATCGAGTTCTCGCCGCGGCTTTCCTGCCGGGTGATGGAGACTACAGCCAGCGGAGGACGCCTGGTGCGGTTTGAGTTTGAGGGTGATTTCGACGCCATCTTAACTGAGCTGGGCGAAACCCCTCTGCCTCCTTACATCCACGAGAAGCTGGACGATCCGGAGCGTTACCAGACAGTCTATGCCAAACATTCAGGTTCTGTGGCAGCCCCAACAGCGGGGCTGCATTTCACGCCAGAGCTGCTCGCAGCGATCCGCAGCCGGGGAGTGGCCGTGGCTCCGCTGACGCTCCATGTGGGCTTGGGTACCTTCCGGCCTGTCCAGGCGGAGAATGTGGAGGATCACGTGATGCACGAGGAGTTCTTCGAGCTCAGCCCGGAGAGTGCAGACTTGATCAACACCCGCCGCGCAGCGGGCGGCCGGGTGGTTGCCGTGGGCACCACTTCGGTTAGGGTGCTCGAGACAGCTGCAGGTGATAACGGCACTGTGCAGCCTGGTTCGGGCTGGACCAGTATCTTCATCTACCCGGGCTACCAGTTCAAGGCAGTGGATGCCCTGGTCACCAACTTCCACCTGCCCAAATCCAGCTTGCTGATGCTCGTATCTGCCTTTGCGGGCAGGGAAACGATTATGCGTGCCTACGAGCATGCCATCGCCGAACGTTACCGCTTTTTCAGCTTCGGCGACAGCATGCTGTTGTTGTGAAGGGAGTAGTTCGGTGGCATTTGAGTTCACGGTAGCAAAAGAATGCGGCAGGAGCAGGGCCCGTCTCGGGCGCCTGCAGACGACCCATGGCGTGGTGGAGACGCCTGTTTTTATGCCTGTGGGTACGCAGGCCACAGTGAAGACCATGACCCCTCACGAGCTTGCCGATCTCGGGGTGGAGATCATCTTGAGCAACACCTACCATCTTTACCTGCGCCCCGGCAGGGAGGTGGTGGCCGAAGCGGGGGGCCTGCATGGGTTCATGAACTGGCCGCGCCCGATCCTAACCGACAGCGGAGGGTTCCAGGTGTTCAGCTTGGGGCCGCTGCGGACCATTTCCGAAGAGGGAGTGAAGTTCCGCAGCCATCTCGACGGGTCTCCGCACTTTATCAGCCCGGAGAAATCCATCCAGATCCAGATGGACCTGGGCGCTGACATCATCATGGCCTTTGACGAATGCGCCCCCTACCCTGCGGACTGGGCCTATGTGAAGAAGTCCAAGGACCTGACTACCAGATGGGCCAAGCGCTGCAGGGAAGCCCATACCAGAGAAGACCAGGCTTTGTTCGGCATCGTCCAAGGCGGCACCTACGGGGACCTGCGGCGGGAAAGCGCCCTCGAACTGATCGATCTCGACTTCCCCGGTTACGGGATCGGCGGCTTAAGTGTGGGCGAGCCCAAGGAACTCATGTACGAGGTCCTGGAGGATCTGATCCCGGTTATGCCTCGGAACAAGCCGCGCTACCTGATGGGCGTCGGTTCTCCCGACTGCTTGATCGAAGGGGTGCTGCGCGGCATTGACATGTTTGACTGTGTCTGGCCGACGCGCTTGGCCAGGCACGGGATGGTGATCACCCGCCGCGGCAACTTGCCCATTCGCAACCTGCCCTACGCCAGGGATTTTAGCCCCATTGAGGAAGGCTGCGAGTGCTACACCTGCCAGAATTTCTCCCGGGCCTACATCAGGCACCTGATCAAGGCCAACGAGATTCTCGGCCTCAGGCTGACCACCATCCACAATCTCCACTTCCTCACCCGCCTGATGCAGGAGATCAGGGCAGCAATCGCTGCTGACAGCCTCCCTGAGTTTGCCAGGGAATTCCTCAGCGGCTTTCAGGTTGAGAATAAGAGGAACCTGGCCCTGGAAGTAGAAAACTAATGAGGTAACGCGCTGAAAGGGAGGTGAAATGATGTTCTTGCAGACCGATGTTCCTGTTGGACAACAAGCAAGCGTGGTCAGCTTGTTCCTGCCCATCATCTTGCTCGGGGTTATGTTCTACTTCATGCTTTGGCGTCCCCAGCAGAAGCAGCAGAAGGAAAGGAAGACCATGCTTGATTCCCTGAAAAAGGGCGATAGGGTGGTCACTATTGGTGGGATTCACGGTGAGCTCACCAGCCTGAAAGAGGACTATGTCATGCTGAAGGTGGCTGACAAAGTGGAGATCAAGCTCTCCCGCAGCGGTATCAGCCATGTACTTAAGGAAAAGGGAGAAGAAAAGAAGGGATAGCCTTGGGCTGTCCGAACCACTCCGGAAGGGTAAACCACCATGTTTGGTGGTTTTCTTCTAGATACTGATTAGGAAGGTGATAGCCGTGCGCAGAGCAGTGGCTGTTGGAGCATTCATCTTCGCTGTCTTCCTTGCAGTGCAGGTGGCTGAGGCTGGCGCCTTTTACCTGCACGATCACCAAAGTTACTGGTGGTACGTAGTGGATACCCCCGCCTTCAGCGCCATCGTCCCTTCCACAGGCCAGAGTTACGTCGAGCGCTCGATTTTCGGCATGAACAGCCTGCTCATCTCCCTGAAGGATGGGGTGGTCATGGAGGTGCACTCTCAACCGGGCACGGATGTGGAGGCGGTGCGCAGCAGCTTAGAGGCGCGCTACAAACCTCTGGTCAAAGACGTTAGCGTCCTCAGTAATCAGGAGATCACCACTTCCAACAATCTGAAGTGCCTTTTCTACGCCTATGAAGCGACAGGAGCAGATGGCAAGCGCGTCATGCTACGGTCAGTGTTCTTCCAGCGAGGCGGTTACGTAGTGTACATGACCTACTTCCTGGAAGCAGCGAAGTTCCAGGGCGATACGAGGGAATACTGGATACGAGCCGTAAACGGCTTTGAGTGGAACTAGGTTGGTGCTATGGAAGTTCAGGTGTATGTCGCCAAAGTGGGCAAATATGCCGTGGGTGTCAGCGGAGACTCGGTGGAAGTGGTGGAAAGGCCCTGCGGCGGTATATCCGTCGTGATCATTGACGGCCAGGGCCACGGACGGGGCGCCAAGCGCATGAGCCACATGATCGCCAACCAGGCTGCACGGTTGATCGAAGACGGAGCCAGGGACGGAGCAGTGATGCGCGTGATCAACGATCAGCTCTATGCCTTCCGGGACGGCATGGTATCCGCCACCGCGACGCTGCTCTCCGCCGATGCAGCCCAAGGCTGTCTGGTCGTTTCCCGCAACTCCAACAGCCCCGTGCTCGTGGCATCCCATGGGGAAGCCCGCTGTTTGGATGCACCCGTGGAACCCATCGGTATCCGGCGCCTTCTCAAACCGTCTCTGACCCATCTTGAACTGGCCGCAGGCACAGTGCTCATGGGCTTTACAGATGGAGTTACCGATGCCGGAAGGCACGGGAGGGAAAGGTTCTCTCTGAAAAAAGCCTGCCAAGCCATGCTGCAGGACATCTCCGCACAGGAACTGGCCGAGTCTGTTCTGCGTTATGCCCTGGAGCTGGACGACGGAAAGCCGCGCGATGATATGGTGGTGGCCGTCATGAAGGTAACAGCCGTTGAGAACAAGCTCGGGTTAAGGACCATCTCTGCTTCTTACCCCTTGTGAGGTGAGGAGGATGCAGCAGGATCCGCTGATCGTCATAGTGGGGGTGTGCGCCTCGGGCAAGACTACCCTGGGAAACGGGCTCAGGAACCTGGGTTACCGGGTCCGCACCTTCGCTCAGGAGCACTCAGTGAGCAGGCGGTTGTGGCAGTACCTGCATCCGGATGTACTGGTGTTCCTGGAATGCAGTTACGAGACCATCCGCAAGCGCAGGCGCGCCTTCTGGGGAGTGGAGCGCTACCGGCGCCAGCTCAACTGGTTGGAGGATGCCCGTGAGCAGGCTGATCTCATCGTGCGCACAGACGGCTTTTCCCCGGAGCAGCTGGTCCAGTACGTCCACCGCCGTCTGGCAGAACTCGGGATAGGGAGGCAGGAGGATGGCAGTCAAGCTAGCTGATGTCAAACAGCATCCCACCATCCGGGCTTACGTGCAGCAGGCCGATGATAACCTGGCAGCCATGGGCTTTACCGAGCACGGTTTACGGCACATCAGCCTGGTTTCTGACCTAGCCCGCAGCATCCTGCTGAGTCTCGGCCGGGAAGAGCGCCTGGCCGAACTGGCGGCCATCGCTGGGTATGTACACGACCTCGGCAACTGTGTAGGGAGGGTACATCACGGTGCGGCGGGAGCCCTGCTTGTGGAACCCGTCTTGAGGGAGCTGGGCATGCCTCCGGCTGAGGTGGCTCTGATCTTGAGCGCAGTAGGCAATCACGAGGAAGAGGTGGGGGAGCCGGTCAACGCAGTGGCCGCAGCCCTGATCCTGGCTGATAAGTCTGATGTGCACCGCACCAGAGTGCGCAACCGAGAGATCTCCACCTTTGACATTCACGACCGGGTCAACTTCGCGGTGAACAAGTCGGTTCTCGACGTTGATGCAGAGCAGGGCTTGATCACCCTGAATATCACCATCGAGACCGAGTATACACCGATTATGGACTACTTTGAAATCTTCCTTGAACGCATGCTCATGTGCCGCAGGGCAGCCTCTTTTCTGGGCTGCCAGTTCAGGCTGAGGATCAACGAGGTGCAGCTTCTCTAAGCGTCAAAAAAGCAAAACTGGCGCCGGAAGGCTATTCCAAAGCGCCAGTTTTCTTTATGCCCGCTCCAGCAACTCCTTGCTGGGTACGAAGACGTATGGAACATTGCGGTAGAGCTGTTTGTAGTCGAGGCCGTAGCCCACCAAGAACTCGTTGGGCACTTCGAAGCCCACGTAGTCGATGGGAATCTCAACCCGGCGGTTCGCGGGCTTTGTGAGCAGCGTGCAGATGCGCAGAGAGGCAGGATTCCTGCTCTGAAGGATCTTCACGAGGTAGTTGAGGGTGAGGCCAGTGTCGATGATGTCCTCCACGATGAGCACATGCTTGCCCTCAAGGCTTTCCTCCAGATCCTTCGTGATGCGGACAATACCTGAGGTTTCGGTGGCATCTCCGTAGCTGGAAACAGACATAAAATCGTATTCCACCGGCTGGGTAATATGTTTGGCCAGGTCGCAGAGGAACATCAGCCCGCCCTTAAGCACGCAGAGCAGAGTGATGGTCTTGCCGGCATAGTCTCTGGAAATGTCTGCAGCCAGTTCTTGGACACGCTCTTGGATTGCTTCTTCGCTGACGATGATGCGTTCTACAATGTCCACCGTTCCACCACCATTCGTTTTCTCTTAATGATACTATTATGGCAATACACGGTCAAGAGGGATCCTGGGAGCAGAACGGGGCAGGAGTTGACCGTAAGGTGTAGAATTTACTGGCAGCGGAGGACTGTCTATGGTACGAAAACGGTGGATTCTGCAGGAGCAGCGAAGTGAGCTTGCGGAAGAAATGGCTGCCGGGTTGGGGATTACGCCCCTTGTGGCCCAAATTATGATCAACCGCGGGATCACGACAGTGGAGGCTGGGCGGGAATTTTTGCAGTGCGACCTGGCTGAAACTCCGGATCCTTTTTTGATGTCTGGCATGCAGGATGCAGTGGAGCGCATCCGCAGGGCTCTGGCCTCGGGAGAGCGGATCGTTGTCTACGGTGATTACGATGCGGACGGGCAGACGGCAACGGCTCTTTTGGTACGCGCTCTCAGAAG
Source organism: Bacillota bacterium (assembly GCA_012840725.1). GTDB lineage: Bacteria > Bacillota > Limnochordia > Darwinibacteriales > Darwinibacteriaceae > DTU010. The sequence goes on along the minus strand of DURQ01000092.1, from coordinate 29,514 downwards.
GCTCGCCCTTTCTTCTGAGACGATCAACTACTATCTCCCGGACCGCTTTGAAGAAGGTTACGGCCTGAACTGTCAAGCAGTGGCAGCACTGAGTGCTGAGGCGGATCTCCTCATTTCTGTGGACTGCGGCATCGCTTCTCACCGGGAGGTGGAAGAAGCACAGCGCCTCGGCTTGGATGTGATCATCACCGACCACCACGAGCCGGGCCCTGAGCCGCCGCCTGCCCTTGCTGTGCTCAATCCCAAACAGGCCGGCTGTGCCTATCCCTGGAAGGAACTGGCGGGTGTGGGGGTGGCCCTGAAACTCATCCAAGCCCTCGAAGTACCGGGTTGGGAAGAGTTCGTGGATCTCGCGGCCTTGGGCACGGTTGCTGATCTCGTTCCCCTCAAGGGCGAAAACCGCACCATCGTTAAGCGGGGTTTGGAGCTGCTGCCAAAGACAGGAAACCTGGGACTGCGGGCGCTCCTAGAGGCGTCGGCTGTCGCAGCGCCAACCGCCTACGACCTGGGTTTCCGTCTCGGTCCCCGTCTGAACGCGGGCGGCCGCTTGGGCGATGCGGAGCGGGGCGTTCGCCTGCTCCTCACGGAAAATGAGGCTGAGGCCAGGAGGCTGGCGGTTGAGCTCAGTCAGGAGAACTCCCGCAGGCAGCAGGTGGAACAGACCATCCTGCACCAGGCCGTGGAGACAGTGGAGAAGTACGGTCTGCAGCAGCGTCCTGCCCTGGTGGTATGGGGCGCCGGTTGGCATCAGGGAGTGGTCGGAATTGTCGCTTCGCGGCTGGTTGAACTCTATTACCGGCCGACGGTAGTGGTCAGTGTGCAGGGCAGCGAAGCGGTGGCTTCTGCCCGCAGCATTGCCGGGCTGCATCTCTTCGAAACACTCAAGCAGTGCTCCCACCTGCTCACCAAGTTCGGGGGGCATGCCATGGCGGCCGGCCTGAGCCTGCCTGCGGAGAACCTTCGGGAGTTCCAACGGCTTTTTGAGGAGCTCTGCGCGGCAAAGCTCAAACCAGAGGACTACATCCCCAAACTGAATGTGGACTGCCGGGCCGAGCTCTGCCAGATCACCGAAGAGCTCATCGCCGAGCTGGCGCTCTTGGAACCTCACGGGCTCGGTAATCCCGGTCCTGTCCTTCAGGCTGAAGTGTCTGTAGTGCGCACCAGGACGGCCGGCACAGATAACCAGCATCTCCAGCTGGCGGTTCAAGATGCGACGGTGAGCCAGGAACTGCCGGCCATCGCTTTCGGAGCGGGGCCCAGCCAGGCGGAGATCGAGAGGGTATCCGAGGGTGTAGCTCTAGCGTTTGTTCCGGGAATCAATGAGTGGAACGGCCGGAGGGAAGTCCAGCTTCAGGTCAAGGACTGGCAGGCGGTCTCGGAACCAGAAAACTTTGTGCGCCGGTGGTTGGTGGACGCCTACCCCTGGAAGCTTGGTCCAGCTTATTTCCAGAGCTCCGCCCTTCAGTTTGATGGCCGGGAAGCGCCTCCCGTCCCGAACTGCCGGTTCGTCGATCTCAGGGGTAACCCCACCAGAGCAGCGGAACTCAGCAGGAGGCGGAATGCGGCCGAACCCACGCTGATCTTGGTGAACAGGGCGGCCTCTGCTCTCCAAGTCTGCCGCGAGCTGCGCATAGCTGTCCCGGGAGGCAGGAGCTTCATCGGCTTTGCCCACGAATGGCTTTCACCTGAGGAAAGGGCGGAGCTGGAGCGTTCTTCCTTCACCTGGATAGTCTCCACCGGATTGGGTCTGCCCAAAGGCAGCTGGCCTTCGGTTTGGTTCTGGGAACCACCGCTCACTGCGGACACGTGGATTTGGTGGACGTCTCTGGCTGAGGAAGGCGGTGAGCTCGTGGTTAGTTATGGCCCCAAGGATGTTCGGGACCTCCAAGTCCATCTGCGCAGGGACTATCCCGACCGGCTGGTTCTGGCCAAGGTGTACCGGCTTCTGCGTACTCCGACCGGCCAGATCACACTGGGCGAAGCCTCAGCCAAGCTGGAAGCGGCCGGACTCATCGGCGCCCTGCCCGCGGCTCTGGGGATCTTCGCCGAGCTCGGCCTGTGGAGCACAGATGGAGAAGCCATCCGCTACCTTCCAGAGCCTGCACACAAGCTAGACTTGGAGCAAGCAGTTCTGTATAATAAGATAACGAAGATACGCGATCAGGCTGCACTTTACCTCAAGCGATGCCTGGAAAGGGGATTCCTCCAAGATGGATTTGAAAGACAAAATTAGGGTGATACCAGATTTCCCGCAGCCTGGTATCAGTTTCAAGGACATCACTACGCTGCTGAAAGACGCTGAGGCTTTTCGGGAAGCGATCAAGCGCTTGGCCGCCCATTTCGCCGGCAAACAGGTTGATATGATCGTGGGCGTCGAGTCACGGGGCTTTCTCTTGGGAGCACCCTTGGCATATGAAATGGGTCTCGGCTTCACCCTGATCCGCAAGCCGGGCAAGCTCCCCGGCGAAGTGATCTCGGTTGAGTATGATCTGGAGTATGGAAAGGACGGTTTGGAAATCCACGCCGATGCATTTCCACCGGGAACTCGCGTTTTGATCGTTGACGATGTTATGGCGACTGGCGGCACTATCTCCGCGGCCATCGAGCTCACCAAAAAGCTGGGCGGACAGGTCGTTGGCCTGGCTTTCCTGATCGAACTCAACTATTTGGGCGGCCGGGAGAAGCTGGCCGACTATGACATCGCTGCTCTGGTGCAATATGATGACTAAAAGCTAGGGGGGAAGGAGGGGGGCGCTGTGAACCTGCAGTACCTTATAGAACGCATCGTAGCTTACTATCCAAAAGCCAATGTGGACCTCGTTGAAAAGGCTTACCACTTCTCTCAGCGCGCCCACGAGGGACAGCTCCGCGAATCTGGAGATCCCTACTTCGAGCACCCCTATGAAGTCGCCCTGATCCTCGCGGATCTGGAGCTGGATGTTGAGACTATAGCGGCGGGCCTGCTCCACGATGTGCTGGAGGACACGCCGGTCACCCGTCAGGAACTTGCTGATGTCTTCGGGCCGACCGTTCTCATGCTGGTGGAAGGCGTGACCAAACTGGAGAAACTGCCTGTGCACAACCGCTTTGAGCAGCAGGCGGAGAACATGCGCAAGATGATCTTTGCCATGGCGGAGGATGTGCGGGTCATCCTGATCAAGCTGGCTGACCGGCTGCACAACATGCGCACCTTGAGGTACATGCCTCCCGAAAAGCAGAAGCTCATCTCCCAGGAGACTCTGGACATCTTCGCGCCGCTGGCGCACCGCATGGGTATCTGGCGGATCAAGTTCGAAATGGAAGACCTGGCCTTCCGGCACCTCAATCCTGAGGAGTATTACCGGCTGGTCGCTGAGATAAACCGCAAACGCCAGGAGCGGGAAGGCGACCTGCAGGAAGCCATGAACATCATCATGGAACGCCTGGCCGAGATGGAAATGGCCTGCGACATTCAAGGACGCCCCAAGCACCTGTACAGCATCTACCAGAAGATGCATAAGCAGAACAAGAGCCTTGACGAGATCTACGATCTCATGGCCATCCGCATCATCGTGGATACTGTACGGGACTGCTACGCTGTGCTGGGCGTCATTCACGCTCTTTGGAAACCGATCCCCGGCCGCTTCAAGGATTACATCGCCGTGCCAAAATCGAACCTCTATCAATCCCTGCATACCACGGTGGTCGGCCCCCGGGGTGAGCCCTACGAGATCCAGATCCGCACCTGGGAGATGCACCGCATAGCTGAAAAGGGCGTGGCGGCGCACTGGATGTACAAAGAAGGGACCCGCAAACCAGGCGATGAGGCGGCCAAGATCAGCTGGCTGCGGGAAGCGGTGGAATGGCTTCAGGAGATGAAGGATCCCCAGGAGTTCATGGACACGCTGAAAATCGACCTCTTCGAGGACGAAGTCTTCGTGTTTACGCCCAAGGGAGATGTGAAGTCGCTTCCCAACGGTGCCACGCCCATCGACTTTGCCTTTGATGTGCACACGGATGTGGGCCTGCGCTGTTTTGGTGCGAAAGTTAACGGCAGGATCGTGCCGCTCAATTACGTTCTTAAGAACGGGGACTTTGTCGAAATCCTCACCAGCAAAACGGCAAACCCGTCTCAGGACTGGTTGAACTTCGTCAAGACCTCCAAAGCTCGCAGCAAGATCCGGGCCTGGCTCAGGGAAGAGCAGCGTGAGGAGAATCTCGCCCGCGGCCGTGAACTTTTGGAACGTGAATGCCGCAAGCTGGAAGTAGATGCCAAGACGCTGCTAGCTGAGGCCAACCTCCAGCCCATTGCCCGCAAGTACGGAGTGAGCAACGCGGAAGAGCTGATTGCAAGCGTGGGTTCGGGCAGGATCAGCCCCGCGCAGGTGCTGCAGAAGCTCACGGGCCAGGAGGCGAGTGACCGCAAAAAGCTGCCTGAGGTAGGCAAGAAGCGCCGCCGGGACACGACCCGCGGCGTGGAAGTGATCGGTGCAGATAACCTCCTGGTTCGCTTTGCAAAATGCTGCAACCCGGTCCCGGGAGATGCCATAACCGGATACATCACCAGGGGACGGGGGATCTCAGTGCACCGCGTAGACTGCCCCAACGTTTCAACCCTGGGCGCGGAATCGGGGCGCCAAATTGAGGTGGTCTGGAACGTAGGCAAGGACGATGCCTACCCTGTGGAAATCGAGATCGAGGGCATTGATCGGCCAAACTTCCTGACCAACATCATGCACGCTCTCTCCGAGCGCAAAACCAATGTGGATGCGGTAACGGCCCGGACTAGCCGGGACGCAGTGATCGTACAGGTGACCGTTGAGATCCACGATGTGCAGCACTTGGACAATGTGATGAGTGCCTTGCGTCAGATCCATGGAGTTCTGGGGGTGCACCGCGCTACTCCCACCTAAAGCAGAGGATGGTGATCATGCGGGCAGTTGTGCAGCGCGTCAAAGAAGCCAGGGTCAGCGTGGACGGAGCCGTGGTGGGCGCCATCGCTCACGGGCTCCTCGTTTTCTTGGGAGTGGGCAGCAGCGACACCAGTGCCGATGCCCAGTACCTTGCCAAGAAGATAGCTGGCCTGAGGATTTTCCCCGATGAACAGGGCAAGATGAACCTGGATGTCCACGATGCAGGCGGTGAAGTCCTTGCTGTATCGCAGTTCACTCTCTATGGTGACTGCCGTCGGGGGCGCAGGCCCAGCTTCAGCGAGGCAGCTCCTCCCGAAGCTGCGCAGGCCCTTTACGAAGAGTTCGTGGCCCAGTTGAGGACGGCCGGTTTTTCTGTGTCCACGGGCGTGTTCCAAGCCCACATGGAAGTAAGCCTGATCAATGATGGTCCCGTGACCCTGATCGTAACCAGTGAAGGAGAATAGGGATGCAGCTTGAGCGCTTTGTTCTGAATGCCTACTCCACGAACTGCTACGTCCTCTACGATGGAGGCGAGGCAGTGATCGTAGACCCGGGCGGCGAGGCACCTAAGATCCTGGAGTTCCTGGAACAGGAGAAGCTTCAGGTGGTACTTATCGTCAACACCCACGGCCACTGCGATCATATCATAGCCAATGCCTGGTTCATGGAGAAAACCCAGGCGCCGCTGGCCATCCACTCGGAAGATGCCCCGTTCCTAACTGATCCCCGCCTTAATCTCGGGGAGAAGGTGCGCATGGAGGTGCATCCGGTCAAGGCAGATCGCCTGTTGGTGGAAGGAGAAAAGATCGCCTTTGGTTCGGCCAGCCTGCAGGTTATCCATACTCCAGGGCACACCCCCGGGGGGATCTGCCTTTACGGGGACTGCGTGTTGATCAGCGGTGACACCCTGTTCCGCTCTTCGGTGGGGCGCTGGGATTTCCCCGGATCGGACGAGCTGGCCCTGAAAAGCAGCTTGAGGCGCCTTACCCAGCTGCCTCCCGAGACCAAGATCTACCCAGGCCACGGCTTCAGTACGACGCTGGAGCGGGAGCTTGCGCACAATCCATTTCTGAAGTCGCTGCAGGGAAGTGATTAGAAATAGCCATCCCTTTTTTCTTTGGTTATGACAGCTTCGACATACGAGCTGACGGCTTTCTGGCTCCGTCCATGAAAGTCGCGGTGAAATCGCTGGCACCCAACGCCAGCTTTGGCCGGGGAAGGGTCGTCGAGGCGGACTACGCCTGGGAGGACCAAGCCCTCTTTGTTTGTGTGCGGTTCGCAGGGGCGGAGTGGACCTGCCGGGACACAGAAATTCTTGACTCCCGCTATGGCGAACTGGACAGGGAGCGCAGGGTCAAAGAGCGGGTCCGTTTGGGCATCCGGCGGGTCTTTGAGCAGGTCTACGGCCTGGCGGAAAGCCCCTGGGGGATCTTAACGGGGGTGCGCCCCATGAAGATGGTCCACGCGATGCTCGATCGGGGCTTCCCTCCGGCGGAGCTGCGTCAGATCCTGCTCGAGGTTTACGCCCTCAGCCCGAAAAAGGCAGATCTGCTGCTGGAAGTTGCGCAGGCACAGCGGCCTTTCTTCCGCCCCAATCCAAACAACCCGATCAGCATTTACATCGGCATCCCCTTCTGTCCAACCCGCTGCAGCTACTGTTCGTTTGCAGCATACCCCTTGGAGACCCACGGCCATCTCCTCAAGGACTTCCTAAAAGCCCTCCATGTGGAAATCGAGGCTGTGGGCCGCCTCGTCCGGGAACTGCGCCTGCAGGTGGAAGCGGTTTACCTCGGAGGAGGGACCCCCACCACAGTTCAGGGCGAGGATCTTAAGAGACTGCTCGGCCTGATCAGCGAGCACCTGCTGGCGGGACAGGACGCCGAGTTTACGGTGGAAGCCGGGCGGCCGGAAACCCTGTCCCGGGAAACGTTGAACATTCTCAAAGCAGCGGGAACCCAGCGCATCTGCATCAACCCACAGACCATGCATGAGCCCACTCTGGCCGCCATCGGGCGGCGGCACACGGTGGCAGATGTCCACCGGGCCTTTGCGCTGGCCCGAGAAATTGGCATCCCAGTAATCAACATGGATATCATCGTGGGTCTGCCCGGTGAAGAGCTGCCCCAGGTCCAGCGGACCTTGGAGGAGATCGGGGCGCTTGGGCCCGACAACCTGACAGTGCACAGCCTGGCCTTGAAGAGGGCTTCTTGGCTGCGCAAGAACCTGGACCAGGTACGCCTGGCCCAAGAGCAGGGAGAGGCCATGGTGGACCTGGCGCGGGATTACGCCCTCAGCTGGGGCATGCGGCCCTATTATCTCTACCGGCAGCGTCATATCCTCGGCGATCTGGAGAACACCGGCTATGCCCAACCCGGAACCAGTTCCGTTTACAACATCCAGATGATGGAGGAACGGCAGACCACGATCGCCCTGGGAGGGGGAGGGATCAGCAAGCTGGTCGCTTCCGACCTTTCCCTGACCCGGCATGCCAACCCCAAGTGCCCGGCAGCCTATGCCTCTCAGATCAGGGAGCATCTTAACGAAAAGCTGGACGTCCTGCGGAGGCACCTCGCTAACAGCAGTTGACAGGGCAAGCAGAACTTGTTCGTTTGACATAGAACGGCATTTAAAGTACAATTAGCTTGTTGGTCTCTCTCGAAGAATGGAAAGGGTTGGTTGGCTATGTTCCGTAAAATGAGGAACAACATGAAGTATGTGATCATTATCGTTTTGGCGGCAATGGTCGGCGGCGGTATTTGGGCAGCTGCTGTTTCGTTTTTTGGGGGCTCCCAGACGGTTCCAGCCGAGGCGAACGTCGCCGTGGCCAAGGTGAACGGCCAGACCATTTCCCTGTACGATCTTTATGTAGCATATCTCCGCCTGGTTCAGCAGATGGAGTATGAGCAGGGAGGCCTCACCGGGCGTACGTATGAGGCCCTGCGCTACCAGGCGATGGAGAATTTGATCGATAGCGTCTTGGTTCAGCAGGAACTGAACAAGCGCAAGATCAGTGCTTCTAAGGCGGAAGTCGACGCCGTGGTGAAGGAACTGGTGTCGCTTTTCGAGAGCGAGGAGGACTTCAAAAAGCAGCTCGCAGCCTCTGGTATCAGTGAAGAGTCACTGAGGGCGCAGATGGAGTACCAGCTCAGGATCGAGAAGCTGCAGGACCAGCTTCTGGCTCATATCTCAGTGACCGAAGACGAGCTTCGGGAGGCGTACGAACGGGTTCGCACGAGCCACATCCTCATCAGGCCGGAAGGTTCCACCGATGAGGACTGGGCCGCTGCCGAGCAGAAAGCCTGGGAGATCTACAACCAGGTGACCCCTGAGAACTTCGCAGAACTTGCTGCCGAGGTGTCCGATGATAGTACCAGCTCTCAGGGCGGTGAACTTGGTTACATCTACCGCGGCAAGACCGTCCCCGAATTCGAGGAAGCAGCCTTTGCTCTCGGAGTTGGGGAGATCAGCGAACCGGTCCGCTCGACCTACGGTTACCACATCATCACCGTGACGGATCGCATCGAGGCCGAAGGAGAGGACTTCGAGAACTCCCGTGAACAGCTGGCCCGGGAAATCCGCCTGGAAAAGGGTGCAGAAGACCTCAGCAACTGGTTGGCAGAACAGCGTAAAGCTTCGGATATAGTCCTCATGGAATCCAGACTTAACGCCTTCGCTCAGATGCAGGCTGAAAACTATGAGGATGCGGCGCACTACTACAAGCTGGCCATAGAGGAAGAGCCCGACAACCCATACCTGTACACCTTCCTGGGCGATGCCTATTACGAGATGGGCGACCTTCAGACGGCCACCGAACAGTACAAGCTGGCCGTTGAGAAGGCACCTGAGGACTATACTCTGCTTTACAGCTTGGGTAAGCTGTACGAAGAAGCAGAGGACATTGACCAAGCGGTTGCCCAGTATATCAAGGCAGCTGAACTCGTTCCCAATGATATCTTCGCCCTGCTTACTCTCTACTACAGCGTAACTGGTTTGGAGCGCTGGGACGACGCCAAGGCCATCGAGAAGCTGATCGAAGAATACCAAGAGCGGCAGAACGCACTCCTGCAGGGGCAGGACGCCACTGAGGCTGGTGAAGAAGAAGCTGCTGAAGAAACTGCGGAGGAACCCGCAGAAGAGCAGGTAGAGGAAGAACCGGAGCTGGTTGAGGAGGAAGCCGGAGGAGGGCCGAATTCCGAAGAAGAAGCACCAGCGGAAGCTGAAACCGAACCTGCTGCGCAAGAATGAACCTCAGGCGAGTGGTGGTTACCATCACTCGCCTTTTGCCAACACCTTTGGGGAGGAGACAGAGATGACCTTGACCAACCGTCCTCGGGGCACCAATGACGTCGGCCCGGGGGAGATCGAACTGTGGCACCAGCTGGAGGAAAAGATCCGGCAGGTCTGCTCGGCTTTTGGGTATAAAGAACTGCGCACGCCCATTTTTGAACATACTGAGCTTTTTCAGCGCGGCATTGGCGAGGCCACAGACATAGTAGAGAAAGAGATGTACACCTTTATGGACAGGGGCCAGCGGAGCCTCACTCTGCGCCCAGAAGGCACGGCACCGCTCGTGCGCGCTTTTGTGGAGAACAGGTATGGTGAAGGCGCACTGCCTGTGAAGCTCTATTACCTCGGCCCAATGTTCCGCTATGAGCGCCCGCAGGCGGGGCGTTACCGGCAGTTTACCCAGTTTGGTTTGGAAGCCCTGGGTTCAGCCGATCCCCTTTTGGACGTGGAAGCCATCGTTCTCCCCCTGGAGCTGTACAAGGCCTGCGGTCTCAGCGGTTTTCAGGTAGAGATCAACACCATCGGGTGCCCGGTCTGCCGCCCCGCGTACCGGGAAGAGCTGGTGAAGTATTTCGAGCCCCATGCAGACAAGCTGTGCGGCAGCTGCAAGAATAGGCTGGAGCGCAATCCCCTGCGTCTTCTGGACTGCAAGGTTGAGGGCTGCCAGGAGATCATGGCCGGAGCGCCTTCCATCACCAAGCACCTCTGCCCCGAGTGCGAGGAGCACTTTAGCCAGGTCCTAGCCTACCTCGATGCCCTGGGTATCGAGTACAAGCTCAACCACAGACTGGTACGGGGTTTCGACTATTATACCAAGACAGTCTTTGAAGTTACCTGTTCAGAGCTGGGTGCTCAAAATGCCGTTGGAGCCGGTGGGCGCTACGACGGGTTGGTCGAAGAGCTCGGCGGCAAACCGACCCCGGCAGTGGGTTTTGCTGTGGGAGTCGAGCGGCTTCTGCTCGCACTGCGGGGGCAGGAGAAAGCCAAGGCAGAAACGGCCGGCCCCGATGCCTATATTGTGCATTTCGGCGGCGAGACGAAGCAGCGGGCGGCCCAGACAGCGTTCTTCCTGCGCCGCCGTGGGCTTTGGGTCGAACTTGACTACTTGGGCCGCAGCATCAAAGCGCAGATGAAGGCGGCAGACAGGTTGGGCAGCAGGCATGTCCTGATCTTCGGCGAGGACGAACTCAGCCGTGGCGAAGCCGTGCTGCGCGATATGAAGGACGGGCAGGAGCAGAAAGTTGATCTGCAGGATCTAGAACAGCTAGCGAAGATCTTAGGGGAGTGCGGGCAATGACAGATTGGCAGAGAACAAGAAACTGCGGTGAATTAAGGATAACGGATGTGGGCAGCACGGTTACCCTCAACGGCTGGGTTAACCGGAGGCGCGATCTGGGCCAGCTGATTTTCGTGGATCTCAGGGACAGGTCAGGCCTGGTGCAGGTGGTCTTCGACCCAGAAATCCTGGGCCGCGAACAGTTTTCAGACGCCGAGAGTCTGCGCAGCGAGTACGTGATCTCGGTTCAGGGAGAGGTTGCCGCGAGGCCGGAAGCCAATCCCAACCTCGCGACGGGCGAAATCGAGGTGCGGGTTTCCAGACTGGTGATCCTTGCGGAAGCAGAAACCCCGCCCTTCCACATTGATCGGGCGGATGAGGTTGACGAGGCTCTGCGGCTCAAGTACCGCTATCTGCATCTGCGCAGCAGGGAGCTCCAAGAGACCATCGCCCTCCGGCACCGCATCACCGCTGCTGTCCGGTCCTTTTTGAACGGCCAGGGTTTCCTGGAGATCGAGACACCCATGCTGATCCGGTCAACCCCAGAAGGGGCCAGGGATTACGTGGTTCCCAGCCGCGTCCATCCGGGCTGCTTCTACGCGCTGCCGCAGTCGCCTCAGCTGTTCAAACAGCTTCTCATGATCGCAGGTTTCGAGCGTTACTACCAGATCGCCCGCTGCTTCCGGGATGAAGACCTCCGGGCAGACAGGCAGCCTGAGTTCACCCAGATCGATGTGGAGATGTCCTTCGTGGATCGTGACGATGTCATGAACACGATGGAAGCCATGATCCTCCATATCTTTGAGGAAGTGATGGGCATCGAGATCGCCTCTCCGATTCCGCGCCTGACTTACCAAGAGGCCATGGATCGTTTTGGCAGCGACAAACCCGACACCCGCTTTGGCATGGAGATCTACGATCTCACTGCAGAGCTGAAGGGCAGCTCCTTCAGGGTGTTTGCCGACACGGCTGCATCAGGCGGAGTGATCCGGGGTATCTGCGTCAAGGGGGCGGCTGGCTTCACCCGGAAGCAGATCGATACGCTCAATGAGAAGGCGCAGGATTGGGGAGCCAAGGGCTTGGCCTGGCTGGCCTTGGAGGAAGGGCAGGTTCGCTCGCCCATCGCCAAGTTCCTCAGCGAGGAGGAGCTGGCGGCGATCCGGAGAGTCTGTGTGGCGGAAACGGGCGATCTGATCCTGATCGTCGCTGGTGCCTACGATTTGGTTTGCAGCGTATTGGGCCGGCTGCGCCTGGATCTCGGACGGGATCTGGGGCTGATCGACGAAGAATCCTTCAACCTCCTCTGGGTGGTTGACTGGCCGCTGCTTGTCTACGACGAAGAAGCGGGACGGTATGTGGCAGCCCACCATCCTTTTACCGCTCCTCTCGATGAAGATGCCCATCTACTGGAGACCGACCCCGGAAGGGTCAGAGCCAAAGCCTACGACATGGTGCTCAACGGCGTGGAGCTTGGCGGGGGTAGTATCCGCATCAGCCGCCGATCGCTGCAGGAGCGGATGTTCGCTGCCCTGGGCTTCACCATGGAAGAGGCCCGCAGGCAGTTCGGTTACTTCCTTGAGGCGTTCGAGTATGGAGCCCCTCCCCATGGCGGCATAGCCTTCGGCCTGGACCGCCTGGTGATGCTCTTGGCCAAACGGCCGTCCATCCGCGATGTGATCGCGTTCCCCAAGACGGTCAGTGCCTCCGACCTGATGGTTGAGGCCCCAGCGCCGATCAGCGAGGCGCAGCTGCGTGAACTGAAGATCAACTTGAAGAGCTGAGAGTCTTGGCCAGGTCGTGGACGATGTTTGCTCCCCTGGAAGTGACGACACCGGTAACCAGATAGTCCAGGACAGCGTGGCGCACCGGTATGTCAAGGGTACTGAGGACCCCAACTCCGCTGACCCAGGCCAGCAGAACCCCAAGCACACCGGAGACAAAGGGCAGATAACGGCGGTTTAGGTCAGGAAGCAGAGTCTTGATGGTGTTGGTGAGCACCTCGATGACGAAGGCAATAGCCAGCACTTTGCCCAACAGCTGATCCATGTGCTGATCCCTCCTTGCTAAGATGTATGTCTACCCCAAACGCAGTAGAACAGGGAAAAACCGGTACAAGCGGGGCACTTGAATCTGTGTAAAGACTGTGCTATGATTTAGCTAGATAAGGCACCCCTGCTGTGCTCGCGATCAATCTGACCTTGTTATGAGCCAACACCAACACAAAGGGAACCTGGAACTCGCAGCAGCCAGAACACGCCCTCTAAAACTGGGACGTTCGCACTGCTGCGGAGGGTACCCACCTGCCTATGCAGGTTCATTCGGGTCAGCACTAGCGGTACGGCGGGGGACGGATCTGGATACCCCTTGCGGGGTATTTTTTCATGGAGGGCACTATGGAGCATAGATTTGTTCGGACTGAACTCGTTTTGGGTGCGGAGAACCTCAGAAAGCTGCAGCAGGCGGCAGTAGCCGTAATCGGTTTGGGCGGTGTCGGAGGTTATACAGCGGAGGCCTTGGCCCGGTCGGGAGTTGGCAAGCTGATCCTCATCGACCATGACACAGTAACCATTTCCAACCTTAACAGGCAGATCGTGGCCCTGGAATCCACGCTGGGACGGCCCAAGGCGGAAGTGATGGCGGAACGGATCGCCCAGATCAACCCTGAATGCCAGGTGACCGCCCATCAAGCTTACTACTGCCGGGAAAGCCATGCAGCTCTGCTGCCGGAAGCCCTCGATTACGTCGCCGATGCCATAGACAGCGTACGGGCCAAGGTAGATCTCATCGAAGCCTGCGTGCAGAACGGGATCCCCATCGTTTCCTCCATGGGGGCGGGCAACAAGCTTGATCCGAGCCGCCTCCGGATCGCTGACATTTCCCAGACCCACACCTGCGCCCTGGCCAGGGCCGTGCGGGGCGCTCTGCGCAAACGGGGGATTGCCACGGGAGTAACCGTGGTCTTCTCGGACGAACGGGCCGTAGGAAGGAAAGAAGGGTCCACTCCCGGAAGTACAGCCTTTGTCCCAGGCGCGTCGGGTCTGCTGATGGCTAGTTGGATCGTGAGGCAGATCTGCGGGGAGGTTTAGGCATGGACTTGTTTGAACAGAGCTCCTTGAGGCACGAACAGGCTCCCCTGGCTGTGCGCATGCGTCCGGAATCCTTGGATGAGTACGTGGGCCAGGAGCATATCTTGGGGCCGGGCAAGCTCCTCCGCCGGGCCATAGCTGAAGATATTCTGCGCTCGATCATCCTCTACGGGCCGCCCGGTTCAGGCAAGACGACGCTTGGTTACGTCATTTCCAGGACCACAAAGGGAGTATTCATCAACGTCAGCGCCACAACCACCGGTGCAGCTGAGCTCAAGCGCCTTGCAGAAGAGGCCAGAGACCGGCGGGCGTACCACGGCGAGCGCACCATCTTGTTTGTCGACGAGATCCAGCGGTTGAACAAGGGACAGCAGGATGTGTTGCTGCCGGCGGTGGAGAAGGGCGATCTCATTCTGATAGGCGCCACCACGGAAAATCCGTACTTCGAAGTCAACGCAGCTCTGCTCAGCCGTTCCCAGATCTACCAGCTCAAACCACTTGAGGAAAGGCACCTGCTGGCCCTGGCCAAGCGGGCTCTGAAAGACCCGCGTGGCCTCGGGGATGTGCAGTGTGTGGTCACTGACGACGCCCTTGGCCACCTGGTGCGCATCGCCAACGGAGATGCCCGCGTGCTCTTGAACAACCTGGAGTTTGCCGTCCTCACCACCGTGCCCAATGCGGATGGGGTGCGCATCGTCGATCTGGCGGTGGCCGAAGAGGCGGCTCAAGCCCAGCGGGTGCGCTATGATAAATCCGGTGATCAGCACTACGACGTGATTTCCGCCTTCATTAAGTCCATGAGGGGAAGCGATCCCGACGCCGCCCTGTACTGGTTCGCCCGCATGCTCTACGCGGGTGAAGACCCGCGGTTCATCGTGCGCAGGCTTTTGGTGCACGCTGCGGAGGATGTGGGCATGGCAGACCCAACGGCACTGCTTGTTGCCCAGGCCGCTGCCACTGCTCTAGAATGGGTCGGCCTTCCGGAAGCGCGCATTCCCATGGCTGAGGCTGTTATCTATATCGCGACTGCGCCGAAGAGCAACTCGGTGGTAAGCGCCATCGATGCTGCGCAGGAAGCGGTGGAGAAGAGCGGCGCCGAACCGGTGCCGGTCCACCTGCGCGATGCCAGCTACCCAGGGGCAGCGAAACTCGGCCACGGCCTGGGGTACAAGTACCCCCACGACTATCCCCATCATTATGTGATTCAGGAGTACCTGCCCGCCAACCTGAAAGGCCTGAAGCTGTACGAGCCGTCAGATCAGGGGCGGGAAAAGGCGATCAAAGAGCGCCTCGCCTACTTCGCCCAGCTTAAGGCCAGGAACATGACCAAAGAGCCCTGAGGGGCTTTTTTTGTTGAAGGCGTTGACGCTGTTTTGCCGCTGTGCTATGATCATGATGAATTGAATCCCGACGAATCTAGTCGGAAATGAGGGGAGGCGGATGGATGCGAGTATCCACGCGGGGCGAGTATGGGGTCCGCGCCATGTTTGACCTAGCCCTCAACTACGGGAACGGCCCTATTCCTCTGAAGGCCGTGGCAAAACGCCAGTTGGTTTCTGAAACGTACCTGGAGCAGCTCTTGGGAGCGCTGCGGAGAGCGGGCCTGGTTTCCAGCACGCGAGGCGCCCAAGGAGGTTACGAGCTGGCCCACCCCCCCGAGCGGATCACCGTCGGGCAGATTATCCGTGTCTTGGAGGGGCCGATCACACCCCTCGACTGTCTAGATACCGATTCTGGTTCAGGCCCCTACTGCGGCCAGCCGGATCAGTGCGTTCTGCGGGGCCTCTGGAAAAACCTGCAGGACAGCATGGAACGTGTCCTGGACAATACTACACTGGAAGATTTGCGGAGTAAGGCAATTAGATTAGGGGTGGCACAAGGACAATGAAACGGATCTACATGGATCATGCAGCGACAACACCGGTTCGCCCCGAGGTTCTCGAGGCCATGCTGCCGTATTTCAGCGCCGAGTTCGGCAACCCCTCAAGCGTATACAGCTGGGGGAGGAGTGCCCGTAAAGCTCTGGAAGGCGCTCGAGATCAGGTTGCAGCCTTGCTTGGAGCTTCGCCGAACGAAATCGTGTTCACTGCTGGAGGTTCAGAAGGAGCCAACCTCGCAATCAAAGGAGTGGCTTGGGCGGACCAGAACAGAGGCAGGCACATCATCACCAGCGCCATTGAGCACCATGCCGTGCTGGATACAGTCCTCTGGCTGGAGACTCAAGGTTTTGAGGTGACCATACTCCCGGTTGATGAGTACGGCCTGGTCAGTCCAGCCCAGGTAGAAGCGGCTCTCCGACCGGATACTATCTTGGTATCGATCATGCATGCCAATAACGAGGTAGGCACCATCCAGCCGATCAGCGAGATCGGCGCGATAGTGCGCCGCCACGGCGCCCGCTTCCATACCGATGCCGTGCAGACTGCAGGCTCCCTGGATCTGAAGGTTGATGCCCTCAACGTAGACCTGCTCTCTATCTCTGCACACAAGTTCTACGGACCCAAAGGCGTTGGCGCTCTCTATGTGCGCAAGGGAGTGCGGCTCAGCCCCCATATCCACGGCGGCGGACAGGAAAAACGTCGGCGTTCGGGCACAGAGAACGTTGCCGGCATCGTCGGCTTGGCCAAAGCCTTCGAACTGGCTCAGGCCGAACGGGAGACGGAAGTGCCCCGTTTAACCCGGCTGCGCGACCGGCTTATTGAAGGCCTGCAGAGGATTCCCAATACCCGAGTTAACGGGAGCCTTGACAGCAGGCTGCCGGGCAATGTCAATGTCTGTTTTGAGTACATCGAGGGCGAGTCTCTGCTGCTGAACCTCGATCTGCGCGGCATAGCCGCGTCGAGCGGCTCAGCCTGCACCTCGGGGTCCCTCGATCCTTCCCACGTGCTGCTTGCTATGGGCCTGTCCCACGAAATCGCCCATGGCTCCCTGCGCTTGACGCTCGGGCGCGATAACACCGAGGAAGACGTAGATTTTGTGCTTCAGGAAATACCGGGCATAGTGGAGCGCCTGCGGTCCATGTCTCCGCTGTATCAGGGATAGGAGGAAGATCATGTATTCGGATAGGGTTATGGATCACTTTACCAACCCGCGTAATGTGGGGGAAATCCCAGATGCCAACGGAGTTGGAGAAGTGGGCAACGCACGCTGCGGCGACATCATGAAGATGTGGATCAAAGTGGAGAACAACGTCATAACAGACATCAAATTCAAGACCTTTGGCTGCGGGGCCGCCATCGCCACTTCCAGCATGATCACGGAAATGGCCAAGGGCAAGACGCTGGAGGAGGCTGAGCAGATCACAAACCAGCAGGTGGCGGAAGCACTCGAAGGCCTGCCGCCGGTGAAGATGCACTGCTCCAATCTGGCGGCCGATGCCTTAACAGCAGCCATTGCGGACTACAAGAAGCGGGCTGCGGGGACGAGTGCCTGAGTCGTAGGCGCGTGCCCTGCCCCTAACATGAGTCTTAGGCTTCGACCACCCTCTGCGGGGTGGTCTTTTCGCGCCCCATGGGCAAGCTGACCTGCTCCCCCAGGCGGTCACCAGGCAGGAAAAGATGACAAAGTATGGTTTCTCTCCGGCAGCACGCCTGTTATAATTTCAGTAATAATGTCAGGCGAACGCACCACGGCTGGGCAGGCAGAATCATCTGCAAAGGCAGCGTACCGAGCCCATCCCCCTGGTATGTCCAGCGATGAAACAGAGTGGAGAAAGGAAGGTCAATGCGATGCAGAACCCGGAAGTTTGGATCAACGAGCACGAGGCACAGCTCATCGATGATATCTGCTCTCTCGTGCGCATCCCGAGCGTCTCCTTGCCTGGCGGCGGTCCCGCCGCTCCCTACGGGCTGCCCTGCTTGGATGCTCTCGAGGCCAGTCTCACCGTGGGCGAACGCATGGGGTTCATCCCGTTCAACCACGAAAACTACTGCGGAAGCCTCCTCTGGAGGGGCGAGTGCGCAAGGGAGATCGGTGTTTTCGGGCATACCGATGTTGTGCCAGCCGGTGGGGGATGGACCTATCCTCCTTTTGAACCGGTTGTCCAGGATGGCACCATCATCGGCCGTGGAACCTCGGATAACAAAGGTTCGTTTTTGGCGGCCCTCTATGCGCTGTATTATCTGAAGGACCAAGGTTACCAGCCGAAGAACTCCTTCCGCTTCTTCCTCGGCTGCAGCGAGGAAGAGGGTATGGACGATCTGGAATATTACCTGAAGCACCATGAAGAACCGGTTTTTTCGATCGTGCCTGATGCGCCGTTCCCCGTCTGTCATGGAGAAAAGGGTATCCTCCGTTTGGATGCGGAGCAAAGGGTTGAGAGCGGTGTGCTTTTGGCCTTTTCGGCTGGGGTGGCATCCAATGTGGTGCCATCTGAGGCTAGTGCCCTGTTGCGCATGTCTTCCGGCGATGCGGACGCGATAGCAGCGCTCGGCGCTTCGGTGGAGGAACTGCCGGGCGGACAGTATAGGATAACCGTCTCGGGCAAGGCAGCGCACGCGGCTTTTCCGGAAGGGTCCGACAGTGCTGAAGTCAAGCTGGCAAGGATCCTCGTTTCCTCTGGAGTTCTGGATCCCGCCGCGGACAAACTCATGCGATCCATCTGCGCACTGTTCGCTGACTACTACGGCGGAGGGATCGGAGTTCCTTTGGAGGATAGCGTATCTGGGAAGCTGACCCATATCGGGGGACTCGCTTCCTTGCAAGACGGCGTGTTCCGCCAGAGTATAGACGTGCGTTACAACGTGCGAGCCGACGCTGAAAGGATGATCACCGCTATTCAGGAGGCTCTGGGCCGTTCAGGGTTTGAGGTGGCAAACCTGTCCAACAGCGCTCCACTTTACGTGGATCCAGAAGATCCCGTGGTGCAGAGGCTCATGGAAATCTGCCGCAACCACTTACAGCCCGACTGCGTTCCCTACATCATGGGCGGCGGCACCTACGCCAGACTGCTCCGGAGGGCCGTCGCGTTTGGTCCCGACATGCGCTGGAATGCGAGCCGCTTCGGTCCGGATCGCGGTGGAGCCCATCAACCTGATGAGTATGTTGAGATAGCTGATTTGAAGAAGGCGTTTTTGATCTATGTCGATGCCCTGCAGGCACTGGACAAGCTGATATAGGTTCATCTGCTTCCGCCTGCACCCGTGCGCCGAGATCCAAGGGATCTCGGTGTTTTTTCTGCCTGGATTGGAGAAGCTAGAGGTAGACTTTGAAATGAGGTGATCGAGGTGGCCAATGGTCGAAACATGCTGCTGATGGGCCTGGCAGGCCTGGCTGTAGGGATCTACGTAGGCAACACCGTGATGGCCAGAGGATTTGTGACCAGGCAGCTGCGTTCCACCGGCCGCAGCCTGCTGCGCAGGGCCCGGGGGACCGTGGAACAGCAGCTGAACAACTGGATGGATTGAGGTCTTGTGTCGAGACGGCTTTGGTGGACACTCCTTTTTATAGCGTTCCTGCTTTTTTTGTACCGGGTCAGGGCTGTACTGACCCCTTTCTTATTCGCGGTCCTGATCGCCTATGTGCTGTACCCCCTTGTTGCCGCCGTTGAGCAGAGGGGAGCATCACGGACCATCGCCATTTTGGTTGTCTACGCCTGTGTGGCCCTGGTTCTCGGCGTTGCCATGTGGCTTACCCTGCCCAGCTTGCTGCGGGAGGTGGATGAGATAGCCCGGAAGCTTCCCCGCCAGGCAGGCCAGCTTGAGGAACTTGGCCAAGACGCTGTTGGGTTTTTCCAGCGCATCAAACTGCCTGCGACCTTGAGAGATGTACTGGATACAACCCAGGCCAGAGTGCAGCAGGCGCTTGAGAGCCTGGCCGGGAAGCTGATCCAATCTCTCATGGCTCTCTTCACGAACATTGCCGCGCTGCTCGTCTCGCCGGTTTTGGCCTTCTACCTGCTGCGGGACCACCAGGCCATGAAGGAGAAGTTCCTCCGCTACATTCCCGCTCAACACCGGGGCGATGCGCAGTACATCCTCGGGGAGATCAACGCCGCCCTGAACGGGTTCTTCCGCGGCCAGCTGTGGATCTGCCTCTTTGTCGGTCTGTTTATCTACGGGGGTCTGGTTCTGCTGAAAGTTCCCTACGGGCTGTTCATAGGCCTTCTGGCTGGCCTGTTCGATATCATCCCGTACTTCGGCCCGGTGTTGGGCTTTCTGCCCGCAGCTGCCCTGGCTCTGTCCAGATCTCCCGTGACCGTCCTTTGGGTGCTGCTCCTTTTCGCTGCCGCAAACCAGATCGAGAACAGCTTGATCTCTCCGTGGCTGATCGGGGATCGCGTTGGCCTGCACCCTTTAGCAGTCATCTTTGCGGTGTTAGTTGGGGGGCAGATCCTGGGTATCTTGGGGATGCTCACAGCTGTCCCGGCCGCAGCGATGGTCCGGGTCGTGCTGGACTTTTTCCTGCTGAGGCGTCCCCAAGCTGGCTGAGGCCGTTGCGGCAAGAGGCAGGGACCGCTGAGCGTCCCTGCTTCATGCTTTACGGGCTCCTTCCGCTGGCGGGACTGCCGCAATGTGACCGGGCAAGTTGACAATGTGACGACGCTTGGATAATATTGTGTTAGCGAAATCAGTGTGGTTTGGTTTAGAAATGGGGGGACCGCTGCCGCGGCAACATATGATGAACTATACAGTGGATCAGATCCGTTCCATGTACTTAGACTTCTTCCGGAGCAAGGATCACCGCATCCTGCCTAGTGCTTCCCTGATTCCTCACGGAGACCCGACCCTGCTGCTCACAGTAGCGGGGATGGTGCCCTTCAAGCGTTACTTTTTGGGCCTGGAGAAGCCCGTATCGCCGCGGATTGCCACCTGCCAGAAGTGCATCCGCACCGGAGACATTGAGAGTGTGGGCAAGACGGATCGCCATGGCACTTTCTTTGAAATGCTGGGGAACTTCTCCTTCGGCGATTACTTCAAGAAGGAAGTCATCCCCTGGGCTTGGGAGTTTGTTACCGAACACCTGAAGCTGCCTCCCGATCGGCTCTGGGTTTCGATTTACCTGGACGACGATGAAGCCTTTGAGATCTGGCACCACGTCGTCGGGCTGCCCGCTGAGCGCATCGTCCGGCTGGGTAAGAAAGACAACTTCTGGGAAACGGGCTCTGGCCCGTGCGGGCCCTGCTCCGAGATCTACATTGACCGCGGCCCAGAGTTTGGCTGCGGCCAGCCTGACTGCCGTCCCGGCTGCGATTGCGAGCGGTACCTGGAGTTCTGGAACCTAGTGTTCATCCAGTTTCACCAAGACGGGGACCAGTACTTTCCGCTCGAGGCCAAGAGCATAGACACGGGTATGGGCCTCGAAAGGGTCGCCGCTCTGCTGCAGGGCAAAACCAGCATCTTCGAGGTAGACCACATCCGTCCGATCATAGATGCAGTGGCCAAGCGTGCCGGGACGGCCTACGGGCAGAGCCCCGCCGGCGACATGTCCCTGCGGGTTATCGTTGATCATCTGCGGGCTGTGACCTTCCTAGTAGCCGACGGCGTCCTTCCCAGCAACGAAGGACGCGGTTATGTCCTCCGCAGGCTGCTGCGGCGCGCTGTGCGTCACGCCCGTCTGCTGCACATTGAGGGTCCCTTCGCAGCTGACGTGGTGGATCTTGTGGTGGAGAGGATGGGAAACGCCTATCCTGAACTGGTTGACCGGCAGGAATATGTGAAGAACGTCGTGCGCCTCGAGGAGGAGCGCTTCAGCGCCACACTGGAGCAGGGACTCAGGAGGCTGCAGGAACTGGTGGAGCACGCTCAGAAGTCGGGCACCGCCGTGATCGCTGGAGAAGACGCGTTCCAGCTGTACGACACCTTCGGTTTCCCCCTGGACTTGACCAGGGAGATTCTGGCCCAGGACGGGTTGACCGTCGATGAGGAAGGGTTCCACCAGGCTATGGAAGCCCAGCGGGAGCGGGCCCGCAAGTCCCGCACTGCCTACGGGTACCTGGACAGCAGCCTGGAGGTCTACAAAGAACTGGCCGGTGTGGTGAACACCGAGTTCGTGGGCTACGAGTGCTTCTCTGCCGATGCCGAGATCATGGGTGTAATCGTAGACGGCCACAGCGTGGACAGCGCTAAAGAAGGAGAAGAAGTGGCCCTTATCCTGGACCGCACCCCGTTTTACGCAGAGGGCGGCGGACAGGTCGGAGACCAGGGAACGATCGAGACCGCAACTGGGCTTGTGCGCGTAAGCGACGTACGAAAACCAGTGGAAGGGCTGGTGAGCCACTTCGGCGTGGTCGAGAAAGGTTTCGTCTCCGTAGCCAGCGCGGCCAAAGCAGTCATTTCTGAAGAACAGAGGCGGGATACGGCACGCCACCATACCGCAACACACCTTCTGCACAAGGCGCTCAAGGATGTGTTGGGCGAGCACGTGAACCAGGCGGGGTCGTTGGTCGGTCCGAAACGCCTGCGCTTTGACTTCACGCATTTCCAGGCTGTGAGCGCTGATGAGCTGAAGAGGATTGAGGAACAGGTCAACCGCCAGATCCTGCGCAACCTGCCCGTGGTTCCCGCGATCACAGACTTGGAGAGTGCTAAGGCGCGTGGCGCTGTGGCCCTGTTTGGCGAGAAGTACGGGGATGAAGTGCGCATGATCCAGGTTGGCGATTATTCCCTCGAATTGTGCGGTGGCACGCATGTCACGGCTACTGGCGAAATAGGGCTCTTCAAGATCGTCTCCGAGGGAAGCGTGGCCGCGGGCGTGCGGCGCATCGAAGCCGTGGCAGGGACGGAAGCCCTGGCTTACGTCAACGCCCAGGAGCAGGTGCTGCAGGATCTTCAAACCAAGCTGCAGGGCAAGGCAGAACAGCTGCCCGAGCTGGTAGAGCGGCTGCTGGAAACGAACCGCACCTTGGAGAAGGAATTAGCTGAACTGAAGCGCCAGAACCTGCTGGGCGCCTTGGATGAACTGCTGGCAGGGGCCGAGAAGATAGGCGGTGCCTCTTTGGTTGTGGCAGAAGTGGCTGCCGATGATCCAGAGGAGCTGCGGGAACTTGGTGACCGCCTGCGCGACAAGCTCGAGCCGGTGGCGGTGCTTCTCGGTGCGAAGAGCGGCGGCAAGGTGCTGCTGGTCAGCATGGTGTCGAAATCCTTAACCCAGGCAGGGGTTCACGCCGGCGATGTGGTCAAGAAAGCTGCTCAGATCTGCGGAGGCGGCGGCGGGGGCCGGCCCGATATGGCTCAGGCTGGCGGGCGCCTGCCCGAGAAGCTGTCCGATGCCCTGACGGAGAGCCGCCTGTACCTCAGGCAGCTTTTGGAGGGAATCAGCCGGTAGGTACAGAATAAGGGGAGTAATACCGTGCGGGGAGGGATACCATGAACGATGCCCACGACAAGACGGCGCTGTTCAGCTACCGAGCCTTGGACGAGGATGGTTCGGAAGTGCGGACCATCTTGCAGCAGGTCTACGAAGCGCTCAAGGACAAGGGTTACAATCCCTTCGGTCAGATTGTGGGCTACTTGATGTCGGGGGACCCAACATTCATCACCAGTCATAGAAATGCTCGTTCTCTCATCGCTCAGTTAGACAGGGATGTGATCCTGGAGGAACTGGTTAAGCACTATCTCAAAAAGGGCTAGAGGACTAGCTCCAGCTTGCTGTGTGCTCACAGGGCAAAGGAGTGTATAGTGTTGGTGCGCATAAGTGCAGACAGTACCTGCGATCTTTCGCCGGACATAGTGAAGCGTTTTGGTATTTTCATAGCTCCCTTAAGCATTACCGTAGGTGAAGAAGTCTTCAAAGATGGTGTGGATCTAACTCCGGCACAGCTCATCGCCTATTCAGAGGCGGGGAAGAAGTGCCAGACCGGGGCAGTGAACGTGTTTGAATACCAGCAGTATTTCCAGGAACTGACCGCCAATGGCGACGAAGTGGTCCACATCAACATCGGCTCCGGTTTCTCTTCTTGTTATAATAACGCATTACTAGCGGCTCGGGACTTTCCCGGCGTAAGAGTTGTGGACTCCAAGAACCTCTCTACAGGAAGCGGACATTTGGTCTATGAAGCGGCACTCCTGGCCTCTCAGGGGAAGTCGGCCGCTGAGATAACAGAGGAACTTGAGAAGCTGGTACCCAGGGTCGATGCCAGCTTCATCATTGACACGCTGGATTACCTGGCCCGGGGCGGTCGCTGTTCCGCCATCACAGCCTATGGAGCCCGCATCCTGCACATCAAACCCAGCATCGAAGTGCGGGATGGAGCGATGATCGTGGGGCGCAAGTACAGGGGCCATTTTGAGAAAGCCGTGAAGCTCTACGTGGAGGACCGCTTGGAGCAGGATGGTGGGCTGGACCCCTGTCGGGCCTTTATCACTCACGCAGCCTGCAGTTCCGAGGTGGTGGAAGCGGTGAAATCTCTGCTGGAAGAGAAGGGTTACTTCGAGGAGATCATCATCACCGAAGCCGGCTGTACGGTGACCAACCACTGCGGACCAAATACCCTTGGTGTTCTGTTTAGACGCTTAAGCTGAGGAGATATCTGTTGAAACATCAGGAACTGGGCCGAACCGGCCTCCGTGTCTCTAAGCTCTGTTTTGGCGCCCTGACCATGGGCCCCCTCCAGCGCAACATGCCTCCCGCAGAGGGAAGCATGATCCTGTTGAGGGCCTTGGAGCTGGGCGTCAACTTTGTAGACACGGCTGAAATGTACCAGACTTACGAACACATCCGCCTAGCCTTGGAGCGCTTTCCCGGAAAAGAACAGGTGGTGGTGGCAACCAAGAGCTACGCCTACACGCGCGAGGGGATGCTGGCCAGCCTGGAGCGGGCTCAGAAGGGGTTGGGCCTTGAGGTGATCCCCCTCTTTCTCCTGCACGAACAGGAGTCCAGCCACACTCTGCGGGGACATTGGCCGGCGCTGGAGGTTCTCCTTGAGGCCAAAAAGGCCGGCATAGTCAAGGCAGTGGGCATCTCAACGCACTATGTTCAGGCAGTGATGGCTGCCACAGCCATCCCAGAAATAGAGGTGATTTCCCCGCTGATCAACATGAGGGGCATCGGTATCCAGGGGGGCAGCAGGGAGGACATGCTGGCCGCTGTTGCCAAAGCGGCGCAGGCAGGTAAGGGCATTTACGCCATGAAACCGCTGGGAGGCGGGCACCTTCTCGAGGACTGGGCTGCAGCCTTGGAGTACCTGCTGAACATTGATGACATCCACTCCATCGCGGTGGGCATGAAGAGCATCGCCGAGGTAGAAAAGAACATCGCTTTCTTTGATGGGCGCAGGGATCTGCCCGCTCCGGAGGCGGCCACGCGCCGGCTCCACATCGATGACTGGTGCACGGGCTGCGGTTCCTGTGTTGCGGCTTGCCCTAACGGTACGCTTGAGATCGTAAACGGCCGGGCTGCTGTCACCATGGACGGCCAGTGTGTCTTCTGCGGGTACTGCGGAGCGAACTGCCCTGAGTTTGCCATAAAAGTGATATGAGGGGGAAGCCATGAGGATTCTAGGCCTTGATGTGGGTGAGAAGACTATCGGGGTGGCCATGAGCGATCCCCTCGGTTGGACGGCCCAGGCCCTGCAAGTGATCAGGCGCAGCACTTTGGAAGAAGACTTCGCGGCCCTGAAGGAATTGGTCGAGCAGTACAAAGTGGAGAAGTTCGTCGTCGGGCTGCCGCGCCGCACCGATGGGAGCTACGGGCCGGAGGTGGAGAAAATATACTCCTTTGCCTCTGAACTGAAGAGGTATTTCCAACTGCCAGTAGAATATTGGGATGAACGGTTCTCTACCGCGGCCGCCCAGCGGATCCTGTTGCAGGGAGATGTGAGCCGAGCGAAGCGCCGTAAAGTGATCGACAAGGTTGCGGCCGCCGTCATTTTACAGGCATATTTGGACCGCAAGCGGTCAGACTAGCATTCAGAGGAAGGAGTTGACCTTATGGCGCACAACCACGGCCACGGGGATCACGATCATGATCACGATCATGAGCACGAGTTTGACGAAGTAGATATTATAGAGGACGAAGAGGGCAACGAGTACGAGGTTGTCGATTTCGAGTTTGAGGGGCGTCTGTACGCAGTGCTGTTCCCGCTGGACGACCCTGAAGAGTCTGGAATCCTCGTCAGGCGGGAGATCGACGATGCCGGCCAGGAAGTCCTCACTGACATCGAGGATGAAGACGAGTTCGAGCGGGTGGTGGCGTTTCTAGAAGCGGCAGAAGAAGAGGGCGAAGAAGAGTAGCCGCACCAGCCCGCAAGGGTGTTGTTGGGGGTGCCTGTATGCCCGATAATGTGCAAAAGACGATAAAACGGACCGATAACGGCTTGGTCCGTTTTCTATTCTTCGGACTGATCATAGGTTGTGCCCTCCTGGGCGTTTTCTTCATAACCGCGAACCAGCCGCTTTCAAAGGACGATCTTGTAACCGCTGTGGTCAGGATCGAGCCGGGGATGGGGACCAGGCAGATCGCCCAAACCCTTCAGAGCGAAGGGATCATCGGCAGCGCGACCTTGTTTGAGCTCTTGGTGAAGCTGGAAAGGGCAGAGCATCAGTTAAAGGCGGGGGCCTATTTGCTCAGCCCCGCCATGCGGCCCCTGGAGATCATCGATCACATCCGGTCGGGCCGAGTGAGAACTGTGCGCATAGTCATTCCGGAGGGGTTTGAGATCAAGCAGATCGCAGCCCTGCTGGCAGATAGGGGCCTCGTTGATGCCGAGCGCTTCAGGGAGCTTGCTTTCAACGCCCATCTGGTCTTTGGCGAGGAGCTGCCCTTTGATCTACCCATCGCCTCACTGGAAGGCTATCTTTTCCCCGATACCTACTTTTTCGTTGAAGGCCTGAACGAAGAGGAGATCATCCGGCAGATGGTGGGGCGCTTCAGACAGGTAGTGGAGAATTCAGTGATACCGCTGCTCGCGGAAAGCGATCTGACCCTTCACCAGGTAGTCACTCTGGCCTCCATCGTTGAGCGGGAGATCATGGCCGATGAAGAACGGCCGCTTGTGGCCTCAGTCTACCTGAACCGTCTGGCGGTGGACATGCCCCTCCAGGCCGACCCCACCGTTCGCTATGTTACGGAAGAAGAGCGGCCGGTGGTGCTCTACCGCGATCTGGAGATCGACTCGCCCTACAACACGTACCGCTACCGCGGTCTGCCTCCGGGACCAATTGCCAGCCCGGGCTTGGCATCGATGCTGGCTGTCCTAAAACCGGCGGAAACCGACTACTATTACTTCGTAAGCAGGCGCGATGGCACGCATGAGTTTTCCAGGACCTACGACGAGCACTTGAGCGCCAGGAGGAAGTATGGTTACTAGCAGACAACGAGGGGAGGGGAGGCAGATGAGGCTTCCCGAGCTGCTTGCTCCCGCAGGCAACATGGAGAAGGCTGTTGTGGCCATGGAGTACGGCGCCGACGCGATCTACCTTGCGGGAAAAGCCTTCGGCATGAGGGCCAAGGCTGGCAACTTCAGTACTCAAGAGCTGCGGGAGGTGCTGTCTCTAGCCCGCCAGCGCGACGTGAAGGTCTACGTCACGGTGAACACCTATCCCAGGAATGAAGAAATCGATGAGCTGCCTGAATACCTCCAGGAGCTGGAGGAACTCAAAGTGGACGCCCTCATCGTGGCCGATGTGGGAGTCATTTCTCTGGCGCGCCAGTTTGCGCCCAGTATTCCCCTGCATTTGAGCACCCAGGCGAACACCGTCAACTACCAAGCAGCGAAATTCTGGGAGAGCCTCGGCCTGACCCGCCTTGTCGCCGCCCGGGAGCTGAGTCGCGATGAAATCGCCAGGCTGCGAAGGGAAACCAGCCTGGAGCTGGAGGTGTTTGTCCACGGTGCGATGTGCGTCGCCTACTCCGGGCGCTGCCTGCTGAGCAATGTTCTTACCGGCCGTGATGCCAACCGGGGAGAATGCGCCCAGAGCTGCCGCTGGCGTTACGCTGTGGTGGAAGAAAAGCGTCCGGGGGAGTACATGCCCATCGAAGAGGACGATGGCGGTACCCACATCTTCAACTCCAAAGATCTGTGCCTGATTCGGCACATTCCGGAGCTGGTGCAGATGGGGGTGGACAGCCTCAAGATCGAGGGCCGCATGAAGAGCGCCTATTATGTGGCCACCGTGGTGCGCGCTTACCGCCAGGCTCTCGACCTCTACGCGCAAGACCCCGAACACTTCGCGCTTCCAGAGGAGCTCGTGGAGGAGCTGGACAAGGTCAGCCATCGGCCGTACTGGGCCGGCTTTTTCCTCCCCGCCGATGCAGGCATCTACTGTCCGACCAGCGCTTACATCCAGACCTATGATGTGGTTGGAGTGGTGGAAGATTACGATGCAGACAGGGGAGAAGCGGTGGTCGGTGTGCGCAACCGGCTGCCTGTTGGAGCAGAAGTTGAGGTGCTTCAGCCCCGCGGCCCCGTCCTGAAGACCGTGATCAGCCGGCTGACCCGGGTAGAGCCCGAGGAAGACCTTGAAACCGCACACGCCAACTACAAGGTGCGGATCCCTATGGAGCCCGTAAAACCCCTTTCTATGCTCAGGATGAAGGTTGGTTAAGGTGAACGCTTGGCGCTTAGGAACAGAACACATAGTGGATATCACCGGGCTGACCCACGATGGGATGGGCGTGGGCCGGATCGAGAGCAGGGTGCTCTTTGTTCCGGAGACAATCCCAGGTGACAGGGTGCTGGCCCGCCTTTCGCACATCAAGGAACGTTTGGCTTACGGCGAGTTGGTGCGCATGCTTGAGCCTTCGCCCAACCGCCGCGAGCCCAGCTGCCCGCATGCCCCGCTCTGCGGAGGCTGCCAGCTGCAGCACATGGACTACCAGGCGCAGCTGCACTGGAAGCGTCAGCAGGTTGCGGATGCTCTGGCGCGCCTGGGCGGTTTGGAGGTTGAGGTCCTTCCCACCCTGGGGATGGACGAACCCTACCATTATCGCAATAAAGCCCAGCTGCCCCTTGGAAAGAAGGGCGGAGAGCTTGTCATGGGCTTTTTCCAGCAGGGCAGCCACGATATCGTAGATCTGTCCACCTGTGAGATCCAGCATCCGCTGATCACCAAACTTGCCCTAGCCGTCAAACGAGTTGTGGGCGATCTAGGCATCGAACCCTATGACGAAGGCCGCCACGCTGGGGTGCTCCGGCACGCCGTGATCAGGGTGAGCTTCCTTGAGAGCAAACTCATGCTGACTCTGGTGACCAGAACCAGGGAGCTGCACCGCCAAGGAGAGCTGATCGCCAGGCTGACAGCGGAAGTTCCTGAACTGGTGAGTGTTGTCCACAGTATCAACCCTCAGGTCACCAATGTCATCTTGGGCAGGGAGACTAAGGTACTGTGGGGGGAAGCATGCCTGTATGATGCCATCGGTCACCTCCGCTACGCCATTTCACCCATGTCCTTCTTTCAGGTCAACCCGCTGCAGACCAAAGTGCTTTACGATCTGGTCAGGGAACGCCTGAAGCTGTCTGGCCGGGAGACGGTTCTCGACCTGTACTGCGGAGCGGGGACTATTGGGCTATATTTGGCTGACCGCGCGGGCCGGGTTATTGGTGTAGAGAGCGTGGCCGCCGCAGTTGAGGATGCCCGCCGCAATGCGGAGCTGAACGGCATCACAAACGCTGACTTTTTTGCTGGCAGAGCCGAGGAGGAACTGCCCAGGTTGGTCAGGAGGTTTGGGACCATCGATGCGGCTGTGGTAGACCCGCCCCGCAAAGGGTGCGATCCTGCAGTCCTGGAGGCACTTTCCGGGGCTGCCGTACCAGCCATCGTTTACGTTTCCTGCAATCCTTCCACGTTGGCCCGTGACCTAAGCCGTCTGGCCGAACTGGGCTACCAAGCCGGCCCGGCGCAGCCGGTTGACATGTTTCCCTGGACTAGGCATGTTGAGACGATAGTATTGATAACAAAGAAAAATGATTGAGTGCGCCGATAACCCTTATATACCAAGGGTTTCAGCACACATGGGCACAAAACCCATTGAGCGAAGAACATGAAAATATCGCTTCGCGGAAACAAGTCCATAAGGGCGGTATTTGATAGTCAAG
>DURQ01000091.1 GCA_012840725.1 Bacillota bacterium | reverse complement strand
GCGCAGGGCTATCTCTCCTCGGTTGGCAACCAAGACCCGCCGCACTGGCGTCACCTACCGCTCCTGTCTCTCGATCAGCATGAGCACTTGACCGTACTCCACGGGTTCACCGTCGGCAGCCAAGATCCTCTTCACTACGCCGCTGACTTCGGCCTCGATTTCGTTCAACACCTTCATGGCCTCGATTATGCAGAGTACCTGCCCGGGCTGCACCTGATCTCCTTCCTGAACAAACGGCGGCGCATCGGGCGCCGGGGCGCGGTAGAAAGTGCCCACCATGGGCGCGGCGATTTCCTCCAAACGGGAGCTTCCCACACCCGGTTCGGCTTGGGGGATCGGGCCCGCCGCCTGTCCGGACTTGCGGATGCGTATGCGCAGATCTCCCTCTTCCAGCTCAAGTTCGGTGATGCCAGTTGAGTTCACCAGGAGGATCAGTTCCTTAATCTGTTGGAAGTCCATAAAGCACCTCGTTTTTCGGTGTGTTATGAAGTTCTGCAATAGAAGGAGGATTCCTCTCTAGGAAAAAAGTCTCAGACCTTCCGGTCTGAGACCTGGTATCCCGGTGCTAGACGCTCCTCGTTTCATCTACGATGGTGATCCTTTCAAACCCCACCCCCGTTAAGCGGTGGACCAACTCCCCTATCCCCGCAGCTTCTTCCCTGGTTAGGATGACCGGCACCACCACAGTGACAGCCTCTGGATCCAGAAGCACCAGCGCATCGAGGTATCCCTTGGCCTTGAGCAGATTCTCAATCTCCGTCTCCCGGGTGATCCTGTCGATGAGCAGCTGCAGCTGGCTCTGGGCTTCCTCTCTCCTTTCTCCCTCAGTGTGGGCATCGTAGGCTATGTTCTGGAGAAGTTCGATCTGCCTGCTGCGCATGCGTTCTCTCTCCAGCTTGTACTCGGCAAACTTGGTGGGAACGGTGCGCACCGTGACGGGCTCAACCACCACCATCTGCTCCACGCCCCTGATCGGTTCGGCGGTCACCTCTTCCTGCGGGGGTTCGCCCTCCACCCGGAAGATGTAAACCAGAGCCGCAACCACCAAGACCATGATGAACAAGTTCCACAGGGCTCGCCTGCCCCGCACCACGTAGAACCTTGCCACTTACCATCCCCCCTATTCTTTGAACAGGACCTCAATACGATACATTGGCAGCTGCAGAACGGTTGCCACCGCCTGGGCCACAGCCAGCCGAAGTTCAGCTCTGGGTTCCGCATCGACCACCACCAACACTCCCCGCACCTGCGGTTCGATTTCCTCAAGCACGAGAGGTGTCTCCCTGCGTTCCGCGTCGCTGCGCAGAATAACCGGAGCAGAGGTCAGCCGCTTCTCCACCACTCCCTCCGGCCCGGTGCGCACCTCCTCAGTGATGCTCTCCGCGACGTTCAGCCGCGGCCCCCGGTCCATGGTCACGTACACAGCGCAGCGCCTGCCGCCGAGAAGGTAATTCAGAATCTCGGTGAGTTCTTCAGCCACGCTCTGCTCCCTCTCGCCCGCCGCCAAGGCCGGCTGTTCAGAGGTCAGCAGCCCGCCGGGTTGCAGCCGCGAGGATGGCTGGCTCATAAGAAGGCCTGCCCCCATCACCAGCAGTACCGCCAGCCAAGGCAGCAGCCTTTTCTGCCGTTCCGTCAACCGATTCCACAGTTCGCCCATGGCCTGCCTCCTCTACTCGGACCAGGGCAGCACTGAAATGTGCTGCGGTGAGATGTTCAAAAGAGCAGACGCCAACTGTACAACCTCTTGACGCAAGCGCGGCTGGAAGGGTTCGATCAAGATTTCCAGCATTGCCGCCCCTTCTCCCGAGGCCGGAAGGCGGACCTCAACCTTCTCCACCTCCCCCAAGCCGGCGAGAGCATCTTCCAGCTGGGCAGCCAGGCTGCCGGTGTGTTCATCCCAGAAAGGCCGGACAGCAGCCCACTGAACTGTTCCCGCCAGCTGCTGCACATCGGGAGCGTCCTCGCCCCCCTGGAGCCAGGTCAGGTCCACGCCCAGCATTTCCTCATTGACGAGGAGCACCACGGGCTCGAGAACGGCGAGCATCAGGCTGAGGCCCAAGACGAGCCGGGCAAACTTGGCAAGCTCCCCAGAAGGGAGCAATAGCTCCAAGACGGCAAGAAGTACAGCTAAACTGAACAGGGTCTGCAGCCACTGTCTCCAGTACATCCGCTTCACCTCACGAACACAGCCAGGTTGCCCAGACCGACCAAGATGGTGATGGCCAGGAAGAACATGAGGGCAGCCGTTCCCAGGGCGATGATCACCAGCACCAGCGAACTCTCCAGGGCAGCCAGGGTCTGAACAAGCCGCTTGTCACAGAGCGGTTCCAAGAGAGCGCCCACCAACTTGTAGACGAAGACCATGGCCACAAGCTTCAGAAGGGGAGCGGCCACGAGGAGAAGGATCATCGCCAATCCGAAGACGCCCACGGCGTTCTTGATCAGGAGTGAACCGCCGACCACAACCTCCACGGCATCGGCAAACATGCCTCCGGCGATGGGGATGAGGGTCTTGGTCAGGTACTTGGCTGTTCTGAGAGAAATGCCGTCAGCAATTGGCGCGATCGCCCCGCGCACCACCATGAACCCGGAAAAGACGATAAACATGATGCCGAGTATGGTTATCACCGCCTGCCTGAACAAGCCGCCCAGTTTGGGAAAGGCCAGCCCGCTGCTGAACTGGCTGATCAAGGAAAAGGCGGTACTGAGCAGGATCAAGGGTAGAAGCAGCCGCTGAACAAGGCTCGCCAGGGTGCTTACTAGGGCCCAGAGCAGAGGATGGAACACGGCAGCCGAGGTGATCCCCCCAACGGCCACCAACAGGGTGGAGAGCATCGGCAGGAGGGAGTGCATGAACTCCACCATGGTGCGCACGGCCTCCTGCGCCGCACCCGCAGCGGTGCTGAAGCTCTGCAGCCCCAGCAGGACCAAGATCAGGAAGCAGACTGCAAAGGCCAGATCCACCACCATCTGGCTGCCGAAGGAACCGCTGAGCCGTTCGAGCAGAGCAGCCAAGATGCCGATCACCGCCAGCTGGCGCAGGAGGTTCATGCTCAGGTATACTTCCCTCAAGAAGCTCCTGAGGAGCCGCTGAAGGAGATCGCCGGGGGAGCGAGCGGCAGAGCCGGCAGCCAGATCCCGCAAGTCGAGGCTGGGCAACAGCTCCCGAAAATCTTCGTCCACGTACTCGGTAAAGCGTAGCAGTTGATCCAGATCGAGCGCCTCCAGCTGGGCTTGGAGTGATTCTTGGATAGGCCGGGAGTTCCAGATGGACTCTTCTTGCGCAGATGCAGGACCGGCGCATGTTAGAAACAGGGCCAAAGCGAGCGTTATGATTAGCGCTTTCACAGAGG
Source organism: Bacillota bacterium (assembly GCA_012840725.1). Lineage (GTDB taxonomy): Bacteria > Bacillota > Limnochordia > Darwinibacteriales > Darwinibacteriaceae > DTU010. Next base: position 45,693 of record DURQ01000091.1, on the reverse strand, counting down.
CCACCCGCTACAGGCCGAGCAGGCCGAACAAAGTGTGAACAACTGCCCGGAGCAAAGGCAGCCCGATGAAGAGGATGATCAGCTTGCCTGCAAGCTCGATCACGGTAGCGATGGCAGCCTCACCGGCTTCCTCGCTGATCTGCACCCCCAAGGAAGTCACATAGGCAGCTCCAATGGCCTTCAAGACCGGGCCGAGGTAAAAGGAACCGACAGACCCTTCTTGGGCTAGGGAAATGAGGGCCTGCACGACGCTGGCCACCTCTGGGAGCAGAAAGAGAAGAACGGCGGCGGCAAAGGCCAGGGCCAGCAGGACCGCCCAGGATGGCTGCTCTTCCCGGAACTCCGCTTGAAACACCGTCAGTGCAATGCCCATCCCGACCACCAGCGGGAGCCAAAGCACGTCTCTCACCACCTAAAGACCGATTCCACATGGGAGAAAAGCTGCCCCACCATCTGTACCAGCCAGAGGAGCACGATGATCACCCCAGCCAGGCTGAGCATCTGGGCCTGTTCTTTTCGGTCGGCCTGGACCAGGAAGATGTTCAGCACAGCTACCAAGATGCCCAGGCCGGCGATGCGGTAGATCGGAGATAAGTCCGTCACACCCATCCCCCCCTAAATTAGAAGCAGGACAAGGAGCAAGCCTGTGCAGAAGCCTAGGTACTGCCAAAGGCGCACGTTCTTCGCGCGTTCCTGTTCCGCTTCGGTGTGGGCCTGTTCGAGCCTTGCCAGCAGCAGCTTGATCTGCTTGCTCTGTTCATCAGCGTCGCTGCTGCCCAGCACGGCGCCCCAAGAACGTAGATCACCGAGTACTGCCGGGGGCAGGCCATTATCAGCTAAGATGGCCAACTCCCGATCCCAAATGGCTGAAAAACTGTCGCCGCTGCCCGCTTCCAGGCCCCGCTGGAGGGCTGCCAGGAACCTACCTACGGCTCCGGAAAAGAGTGGGGCCTGAGCGGCCAGGAGTCTGGGCAGGGTGGTACGGGCATACTGGATTTCCGACTCCAGCAGCTGCAGAAAGCGGATCAGTTCGCGCAGCAGCTGCACCCTCTGGATATAGCTCCCTGCCACAAGAAAACCGGCGGCACTTGAGGATACGATGATCAAGCCGGCAGCCAACACCTTCACGGCCTCACCCCTGTCCTCCTATGCATATGAGCGCTAACCGGTTCTTAGAACCGCCTCAATGGTCCCGGGGCCCAAGCGGCGGGACAGGATCACCACCAACTCAAAGAAGGCGGCGCTGTCCTTGAGCCAGCTTCGCCTCTTCACCTGTTCCCAGCTGTCCCCATGGCAGGTGGCGATCACCTTTACACCGCTCCGGGCCAGTTCGGCTAGGATCCATCCGTCACTCTGGTGGCCGATTTCATCGGTGACTACAACCTGCGGAGCCAGGGCACGCAGGGCGTGCTGTACTCCCAGTTCTTTGGTGTACCCATCGAGGACGTCGGTCTGCTTTCCCACATCAAGTTGGGGGACTCCACGGTAGGACGAAGCTATCTCTGAACGCTCATCGATCACCACAACCTGGAACCCCAGATCCGCTACTTGGCGTGTTAAATCCCGAAGCAGAGTAGTTTTGCCGCAGCCGGGCGGTGACACGATCAGGGTGGAAAGCACTTGCGATCCCGAACGCCCTACCACCTGCCCGATTATCCCGTCGGCCACGCCAGGCACTGCCCTAGCCTGCCGGAACACCAGCGAAGAGATGCTGCGGATGGTCTTGAGGCGCCCACCGGCATAGACGGCTTGTCCAGCAAGGCCTACCCGATGCCCCCCGGGCAGGGTCAGGTAACCTGCCAAGATTTCCTGCTCCCAGGCGTACCACGAGTGCTCGGTGATCAGCTGCAGAGTGCGGCTTAAGTCTTCGGCACTGACCAGGTAGCCCTGGGCGGGCGGGCTCGGGCGCCCTTGCGGGGAGAGGTAGAAGTAGCCGCGGCGGTCTTTGAGCATCAGGGGGCGCTGCAGGCGCAGGCGAACCTCCTCCAGATCATGAACCGCTGCCCTGCTCACCACATCCCTAACGGCTGGTGCAAGGTAGTTGAGCATCTGACCCACCTCTATCTCACCCTATGCGGGGTGGGGACAAGTTATGACAAAAAAAGACTGCCCCTACGGGCAGCCTCGGCAGTCTTGCGTGTCTGCGCTTACTCTTCCTTATCTTCTGCAGGTTCGGTGTCTTCGTTGAAGGCCTCCTCCAGGTCCTGGAGGTCATCTGTCTCAAAAACCACTGCGCCGCAGCGCTGGCACCGGATCTGGATCCCCTCATCGAAGAGGAAATCCTCATCGAACCTCATGACACACCCACATTGCGGGCATTCGGCCTCTGCGAAGGACTCTTCCGGCTCCTCTTCCCATTCCTCAGAGTCATAGTCATCGTCGTCATCGTCATCGTCCCCGAAGAACTCGTCCTCGAGGTACGCCAGGTCAAAGTCCACTTCCTGCAGGTAGGCGTCGAGCTCTTCCTGGGACTTCTTCAGTTCCTCTACATCAGCGGCCAGCTGGTCCAGGATCTGCAGAACCTTGGAGAAGAGGAATGAGCTCCGCCCCTCTTCTGGTGCGGACTCGCCGTCGATCACCCCGCGCAGATAGGCAATCTTTTCCTTCACGGTCTTCAACAAATCCACCTCCTATTGATCTGACTGTTTAGGCCCGGGACAGATACTCCCCGGTCCTGGTGTCCACTTTTACCCGCTCACCCTGTTCAACAAACAGAGGCACCTGGATGGTGATCCCCGTCTGCAGCGTGGCAGGCTTGGTCGCGCCCTGGGCGGTATCGCCCTTAAAACCGGGCTCAGTATGTACGACCTCCAGCACTACAGTGGTGGGAAGATCCACCCCCACCGGCTCGCCTTGATAAAACTGGATGCCGATAGTCATGTTCTCCAGCAGGTACTTGGGGGCATCACCCAGATCGTCGGCTCTGAGCGCGATCTGATCATAGGTTTCCATATCCATGAAGAAATACTCATCGCCGGAGCTGTACATATACTGCATTTCTTTTAGCTCGATGTGCGCCCTGCTGACGCGTTCACCGGCCCTGAACGTTCTTTCCAGCGTTGCCCCTGTGCGCAGATTCTTCAGCTTGGTGCGCACAAAAGCTGCACCTTTGCCGGGTTTCACATGTAGAAAGTCCACAACACTGTAAATCTCGCCCTCAACTTCGATCGTCAGGCCTGTGCGCAAATCGTTGACAGAAATCATTGCTGCTTCCTCCTATTTCACCACATACAGTTCTTTAAAGGTGGACGTTAAGACCTCGTGACCATCCTCAGTGACCAGCACCAGATCTTCGATCCTGACCCCGCCAAAGCCTGGCAGATAAACTCCCGGTTCCACTGTGACAACCATCCCGGGTTCCAGCACGGTGTTGTCGATCTTGGAGAGCCGCGGACTCTCGTGGATCTCAAGACCGAGGCTGTGTCCGAGTCCATGCCCGAAGTAGTCGCCGTAGCCAGCCTCAGTGATAATATCCCGAGCGATGGCATCGATCTCGGAACCGGTCTTGCCTGGACCGACCGCCTGCAGTGCTTCTAGTTGAGCTTTAAGCACCAGGTCATAGATGAGCAGATGCTTTTCCTCGGGCTCGCCGATCACGATGGTCCTTGTCATGTCCGAACAATAGCCGTTGAACACGCAGCCGAAGTCCAGGACAACGAAATCCCCCCAGCTGAAGATGCGGTCGCCCGGACGGGCATGGGGCAGTGCGCTCTGCGGCCCGGAAGCGATGATGGGTGCAAAAGACACACCGCTGGCGCCTTTCTTGCGCATCAAAAACTCCAGCTCCAGAGCAACCTCCCGCTCAGAGATACCCGATTTGATCTTCGGCAGCAGTTCAGCAAAGGCTTCGTCGCCAATTTGAGCGGCTTTGCGGATGTTCTCAATTTCCTCGGGCGTTTTGCGCATGCGCAGCTGTTCAACCCAGCCGCTGCGCCCCTTCAGCTCCACCGACGAGAACCGTTCCTGCCAATCCCGCAGCTGCTTCACGGTCACGTGTTCTTCCTCAAATACGATGCTGCTGACATTTTCCCCTTTGATCAGCTCGTCCAATGCATCGATATAGTTCTCGATCCTGACCAGTTCCCAACCAGGGCATTCGGCCTTAACCTGCTCCAGGTAACGGAAATCGGTTAAGATGGCCTGCTTGGTGCGGGAAACCCAAACCAGGCCGGCAGACCCCGTGAAACCAGTGAGGTAGCGCCTGTTCACCGGACTGGAAATCAGGAACACGTCCGCACCTTCCGCCTGCAGACGCTCTCGAATCCTGGCTATGCGCTCCATACTCGACCTCCTACTTATCCGTTTCTTCTTTGCCCCTCAGCGCCCCTTGCCTGTCGCGCTACCTGTTTTTTCTATTTACCGCCGGGAAACTCCTGCATCGTCGGGCAAAAAGAAAAACCCCATCTGGGGGGGTTCCCCATCGGGGCGAGCTTCAATGCTTTGGTTGGAAATACAAGGTGACGTTCACAGCTCTTCTACCGCGCTGCATCTTCAGATCCGCCAAGGCATAGTGCTTGAGCTGCGGATGAGCCCGCTTGAGCTTCTGCACGGTCTGACGGATGTCTCCCAGAAACTGACCGCTGGACTCATACACCACGGCTGTCTCATAGACGAATGGCTGCACCGCTTGATCCTCCCTGACTCGTTGATATTAACAGTATGTGCAGGACGGACAAGCGTTATGCATGGAAGGCGCGTTATTTTTTCCGCCCAATCAAGTTGGGCCTGACAAAGTGCTTCACTCCTGCGGGAACGTGCAGCCTGAGGCGGAAGCTGCTCCTGCGGGCTGAAAGCCAGCCGAGGCCGCTGATGACCAAGTCTTCGCCCGGTTTGACGGTCACAGTGCGTTCTTCCCATGCAGCGAAGAATGAACCCCGCTGCAGCCACTTCTCCAGGTGCTTGCTGCTTGATTTCTGCCAGCGCACTCCAGAGCCCGTGAACCCGAGCAGCAGGCCGTCTTGTCCCGCGCCGAGGCATTCCACGATACACAGCCCTTCGATCAGGAGCAGGTCTCCTGCCGCGGCGGGATAGAGATGGGACGTCAGGCTGCGGTGGGGGATGATCTCCACCGCCCTTTCGGGCTCAACCAGATCGCTGACCCTTCCCTCGGGGGCAAATCCTGGGGTATCGGCAAAGGTCACTCCTGGGCAGTGCCACTGGGACACGCTGACAGTAGTGCCCGGGTAGGGGGAGACGGTAGGCTTCAGCCCACGGCGCCGGCCCCCGCCGATGCGCATGGTGAGGAGGCGCTCCAGGATACTTGACTTGCCTACGTTGGTTACGCCTACAAGGAGCACCCGTTCCCCCAAGCGCTCCACAGCTTCGGCCAGAACGGGGAAACCCAGCCCGGTTAGGGCGCTGACCAGGCAGACATCAACCTTGGACAATCCGAGACTCTTCAAGCGTCGGCGCACCCAAACCTCCACTTCCTCCAGGGGAACCTGCTCCGGAAGGAGATCCACCTTGTTAACGGTTAGAAGAAGCGAACGATCGCTGAGCAGCCTGAGGAACTCTGGAGGAAGCCCCGACTCAAAGTCAAGGATATCCACGACGAGGATTATCCCCGAAGCCCATTCCAGGCCGTGTTCAATGGCTGAAAGGGCTTCGTCGGCCGTGGGAGTTCCAAGTTCATGGCGGCCGTAATGGGTGATCCGGTAACAGCGCTGGCAGATCACCGTGTCCTCCCCGAGCAGATGCTCTGGAACGTACCCGAACTGGCCCGGGTCTGTGCTCTGGATCCTGGCACCGCAGCCTTGGCAGTAGATTTCAGTCATTTCCTTCGCTCCCCAGCCGCATTTTGATGGAATCAGCATTGATCAGGCCGCGCCTCGCCAAGCTGCGCAGAACTCGCCGCTCAAGCCGGCGCATTACTTTTGTGGTCCCCAGCTCTTCAGTGCTGAGGGGGTTTACCAGTATGGTGAAGAGCCCGAGACGGTTGCCGCCGAAGACATCGGTGAACAATTGGTCACCAACAACGGCCACCTGTTTGCGGGGCAGACCCAAACGATCCATACCCCTGCGGAAGGCCCGGCTCAGCGGCTTCATGGCCCTGCCAACGGCAGGGATGTCCAACAGTTGGGCAAAGGCGGCAGAGCGCTCTGGCAGAGCGTTGGAAACGAGGCAGATCTTGAAGCCCGCTGCCTTAGCCCGCCCGATCCACTCCGCAAGGCGCTCGTCCATCTGAGGATTGCCCCACGGCACAAGGGTGTTGTCAATATCAATGAGGAGTCCGGCGATCCCCCGCCGTTTGAGATCTGCCAGGTCTAGGTCCACCACACTGGGAACGACGGCATCTGGAACGAACAACTTCATCAATGTGCAGCTCCACTTCAAATGATGTCCATTTATTATACCATACTCCCAGTTTGGGAGAAAATAGGCAATGGGCCCCTTAAGACGAGCCCATTGCATGCAGTAGTTTGCCCAGCGCCCGCTTTTCAATGCGGGAGACATATGACCTGGATATCCCGAGCTTCCTGCCGATCTGCCGCTGCGTCAGCCTTTCCTGCTGGCCGAGTCCAAAACGCATCTCCAGAACCGTCCGCTCACGTGGTGAAAGACAGTGGAAGTGCTCGGCAAGCCGGTCCCGATCGATGTTCAGCACGACCGCATCGAGAACCTCGTCCTGTTCTGAGCTGAGAATATCCATCAGGCTGATCTCGTTCCCTTCCCGATCTGCCCCGATGGGATCGTAGAGTTTCACCTCCTGCCGGATCCGCCTGGTGGTGCGCAGGTGCATCAAGATCTCGAGTTCACTGACAGGCGAAGCTGAACCTCGGCGAACACCTGGGGGTCAACGATCGCCGGGCAGGGAATCAGGATCCACTCCTCCTCCGGGCGCAGGGTTGTCCTGCCCTTCGTAGTGTCCCATTTGTTCTGGTAGAACTCACCGATATAAGTCCGGTTTCTCAAGATCTGACGCACGACCTGCCTGTGCCAGAGGGCTGCACCGCGCTTGGTGGGAACTCCAGCCTTGTTCAGAGCCCGGGCAATCCCGGCCAGCCCCCGTATCCCAGGGGGCGGCTGCAGAAACCAGGTGTAGATCTGACGGACCACTTCTGCCTCCGCTTCGTTGATCACGAGCTGTTCGGTGTGGGGGTCGAAATCGTAGCCGTAGATGCGAAAGTCCCTCAGCACCCGGCCCTGCCGTGCCTTTTCCCTCCTGCCCCGGCACATCCGCTCGTTGATCTTGGCCTTCTCAAACTCGGATATCGCACCGCGCAGGGCGTAGAAAAGGTTTCCCTCCGGCGTCTTGGCGTAGCTGCCGTTCACGAAGACAAGGCGCACCCCGCGGCGGTCCCATTCCTCCGTGAGCAGCAGCTGGTGAAGGAGCTTGCGCGAAAGGCGGTCTGGATCCAAACAGATCACCTCGTCGACTTCACCCGCCTCGATGCGTCGCAGCAGCCTCTGCAGGGCGGGCCGCTGCAGAGTTTCGCCGGAGACTCCCTCATCTGCGAAAACCACCGTTTCCGCATCGCCTGCCAGCCTTGCGCATTCCCTAACCTGGGCAGCAATGCTGAAGCCGTGCTTGGCCTGCTCTTCTGTGCTGACACGGGCATAGATAGCGATCAGGCCCTTCACCTCCCTGCCACTGATCTATGTTCCTGGAAACAGGAGAATGATGGTATAATGGAGGGCAGTGAGGAGGTAGACCATGCAGCAGCTTCAGCTTGCCATTTTCGATCTTGATGGTGTTATCTGTGATACCGCCAAATACCACTACTTAGCCTGGAAAAGGCTCGCCCAGGAACTGGGCTTTGATTTCACCGAGAAGGACAATGAGCGGCTCAAGGGCGTGAGCCGCATGCGTTCCCTGGAGATCCTGCTTGAGGTCGGCGGCCTCGAAAAAACCGAAGAAGAGAAAGCAAAGCTTGCAGAGAAGAAGAACACCTGGTACGTGGAGTACATCCTGCAGATGGACTCCTCCGAACTGCTTCCGGGAGTCCTGGACTTCCTGGAGGAGCTGAAGGAGAACGAGGTCAAGCTGGCCTTGGGGTCCGCCAGCAAAAACGCCCGAACCATCCTGCAGCGCCTGGGGATCACACCCCTTTTTGATGCCATCGTCGATGGGAACCTGGTCACAAAGGCCAAACCCGATCCAGAGGTGTTTACATTAGGAGCCGAACTCCTCGGGATTCCACCGGAAAACGCCGTGGTCTTTGAGGACGCGCAGGCGGGTATCGAGGCAGCTCTTGCCGCGGGGATGAAGGTGATCGGCGTGGGCGATCCAAAGGTGCTGAAGCACGCTCAGCATGTCATCACAGGCTTTGCTTCCTTTCGATTTGCCGATCTGCTGGAAATCCTTAAACAGGAATAAGAGTCATAGCGGGCACGCCTTACTGTGCCCAGCTGTGCAAACGATTGCCAAGCGAGGAAAAGTGGGTTAGAATAAGCTCAAGCCAGCGGGGGAGTGTGATGCTTCTGAAACCCTTTTTCGGAACTGATGAATGGTGCATCGTTGAAGACGGGTTCCATCCTGGGGAGAACAGGTTCGTGGAGAGCATTACCAGCCTGGGCAACGGATACATGGGGCTGCGCGGGAACTTCGAAGAGCAGTATTCCGGAGACAGTCTCAAAGGAACATACATCGCGGGTGTCTACTATCCCGATCGCACAGTGGTCGGGTGGTGGAAGGTAGGCTATCCCGAGTACTTTGCCAAGGTCCTCAATGCAGTAAACTTCATCGGCATAGACATCAAGCTGGCGGGAAGGGTTCTCGATCTGCATGAGTGGCCTCCGCGGCAGTTCCGCCGCGTCCTAGACATTCAGCGGGGTGAGCTCAGGCGCTTTGTGCAGGCAGAAGACGCCGACGGACGGGTGTTCTCCATCGCAGCCAAGCGGTTTGTCAGCAAGGATCGGCGGGAGCTTGCCTGCATCAGCTACAGTATTTCATTGGAACATGATCCAACTGACCGAGGAGCGGCAGTGAGCCTGGCTCCCTATCTAGACGGGAACGTGGTAAATGAGGATGCCAATTACGGCGAAGACTTCTGGTTGCGGGTAGATGAGGCATGCGGGCCCGACTACCAGCTTGTGACCATGGAGACCAAGAAATCCGGTTTTGTTGTTGCGGCGGCGAGCTCTTTCCGCCTCTACATTGACGGTCAGGAGGCCTCCGACCTAAGGCCGCAGTATGTTGTGCGGTCCAGGTTTGCTGGATCCGAGGTTGAGCTGGTTCTGTCAGCTGGCCAGACTGTCACTTTGGAGAAGCTTGTGGCAGTCACGACTAACCGGGACTATCCCGATGCGGAGGTGTCCGTCCGGGCCTGCGAGCTGCTCCAGCGGTATGCCCGTTCCACCTATGCCGAGCTTTTCGAGGCCCATGCCCATGCCTGGAAGCAGACCTGGCAGGACAGCGACATCGTGATAACCGGTGATCCCCTCGCCCAGCAGGGCATCCGCTTCAACATCTTCCACCTGCACCAGACCTACACGGGAGAAGATCCCCGCCTGAACATCGGCCCCAAGGGATTTACTGGTGAGAAGTACGGGGGCAGCACCTACTGGGATACGGAGGCCTACTGCCTGCCTTTCTACCTCGGCACCAGGGAGCCTGCCATCGCCCGCAACCTGCTGCTCTACCGCTACAACCATTTGAAGAAGGCCAAGGAAAACGCCCGCAAGCTGGGTCTGAAGGGCGCCCTCTACCCCATGGTGACTATGAACGGCGAGGAGTGCCACAACGAGTGGGAGATCACCTTTGAGGAGATCCACCGCAACGGAGCCATCGCCTACGCTATCTTCAACTACGTGCGGTATACAGGCGACGAGCAGTACCTGGTTGACTTCGGACTGGAAGTTCTGGTGGAGATCTGCCGGTTTTGGGCCAGCAGAGTGACCTTCCAGCCCAGGAAGAACGTCTACATGATCCTGGGCGTTACTGGCCCGAACGAATATGAGAACAACGTGAATAACAACTGGTACACCAACCGCATCGCGGCCTGGTGCCTGGACTACACCATGGAGGTGCTGGCAGGGCTTCGCAGCCAAGATCCCGTCCAGTACAGCAGACTGGTGGCCAGGTTTGGGCTTGACGATGCTGAACTTGAGCACTGGGCGGAGATTTCCGCCAAGATGTACTACCCCTTTGTCCCAGAGCTCGGCGTCTTCGAACAGCAGGACGGATTCATGGACAAGGAACTGCTCACCGTAAAGGACATACCGCCTGAACAGAGGCCCCTGAACCAGAACTGGTCCTGGGACCGCATCCTGCGCTCGTGCTTCATCAAGCAGGCCGATGTTCTTCAGGGGCTCTTCTTCTTGGGACATCTTTACGACAGGGAAACGAAGAAGCGCAACTTCGATTTCTATGAACCGATGACGGTTCACGAGTCTTCCCTGTCCCCCTGTGTGCACACCATCCTTGCTGCCGAGCTCGGCTACCAGGAGAAGGCGTATGAGCTGTACCTGCGTACGGCGCGCCTTGATCTCGACAACTACAATAAGGACACCGATGATGGCCTGCACATAACCAGTATGGCCGGCACCTGGATGGCCATCGTCTACGGCTTCGCCGGCCTCCGCATTGAGAACGGCCTGCTTTCCCTTCGTCCCTTCCTGCCGCTTCAGTGGGAGAGTTTCGCTTTCCGGCTGGTGCACCGGGGCCACCATCTAAATGTCGAGGTGACTTCCACAGAGGTGATCATCAGGCAAGCCGGCGGGACAACCTGCAAGCTGGCTGTCTTCGACGAAGTCCACACCGTGGAGGCGTCTGGAGAGCTGAGGGTTCCTCTCTGTAATTGAGATCTCATTTTCAATGCACCTCGCGGCGTAAGTAGCAAGCCGGGTGTTCTTATCCGGATCAAAGGTGTTGATCGCCTTGATCAGGCCGATGACCCCGATGGAAATCAGATCCTCTGTGTCCTCACCCGTGTTGTCAAACTTCTTCACCACATGAGCCACGAGACGAAGGTTCCGCTCAATGAGCATGTTGCGGGCACCTTCGTCTCCTTTTTCTTTGCGGTTGAGCAGTTCCCTTTCTTCTTCGGGGCTGAGAGGCTTGGGGAAGGCACTTCCACTTGTGATGAACCCCGTCAAGAACCCGATCCCTTCCAGCAGCAGCGAACCCAGTGCGCTCATCAGCGAAGGAATCAACGACAGTGCCCCCTTTCTCCCAACACTCGAGCTTTACATTCTATGACCTCTGCTCCACAGGTGTGCCTGTTCTGCTGTTCAAGTGCGGAGGCGTTTTTTGAGAGGTTGGCACAAAAAAAGAGAGTCATTGCTCCCATGACTCCCTCACCTCTAACTCAGCGGTTTTCCTTTCAGCTTGAAAACCTCTTCTCTCAGCATGTTGTTCTCGATAAGCAGGGCATGGTAGCCCCACTCCAGCTCTTTTTTGGCTTTGGCCAGCTCACGGCTATCACGCACGTGGTTGTGCAGCTTAGTCTCGTAGTCGTGGACCAACCGGGACAGCTCAAGATGCTCCTGCTCCAACCTTGCCACCTTGGCCTCCAGATCACCGATCTGCTCTCGGCGTTCAAAGGACTGCAATCCGGCGCGCCAGATCATGATCGCGGCCCGCCACAGCGACGGTGCCTTGGTCAGCTCTTTAAGCGTTTTCACGCCTTACCCCCTTGCTCAGTGGTTGGGTTCTGCCTTGAGAAGATCATCGATCTCCGAGTTGACCCAACTGCGCAGGTCAGTACACACCGAGTAATAGTTCCAGGTGTTTTCTGCGCGCCGCTCAATCAATCCCGCCTTGTGCAGCCGCTTGAGGTGGTACGAAACCGTTGGCTGGTTCACGCCGAGCACATCGGCCAGAGCGCCGACGCACATTTCCTGTTCTTTGAGCAAGAGCAGTATCTGCAGCCGAATGGGGTCCGCTAAGACATGAAAATGCTGCGCACACCGCCTGATCTGATCCATCACCCGGCCCCCTTGTGAAAGATTTCATAATTCATTCTATCTCACTTGGGACCGCAGATCAAGCAAACACAAGGCGGTGCATGCGTTATTTATCTTGTCCTCTGTTCGATCTTCTTGAGCAGGTGGACGGCTCGGGCTTCTTCAGCCAATCTCCGCGAAAGATGGTAGCAGTGTTCGGCCAGCTCCTCTTCCCCGCTGTTCATGTACTCATCGCCCAGTCTGAGCAGCCGTTTGATCTTCTTGCGCGACTCCTGGGGCATCCTGAAGACGAGTTCAGCCTTGAACAGCTTCCATCGTTTAGGCGGGTCTATGTCCATCTAGTGTTTCACACTCCACTGGTACGTTTTATATGATATATTAGCACAAAACTGCCGCGGCTTCAACACAGCCCTCAAGCTGCGCGGCCGTTCTGGTAGGCTTGGTAGGCCCGGGCCGCCCAGTAGACGGTAATTGTGTAAAGGGGCAGAGTCACCAGCCGCGCCAGCAGCCTCATGGGCAGAAGGACAAAGAACCCCTGCCCATACAGGATCGAAACCCACAGGGTGTTGAGCAGGATACCTGTAACCACGTCAGTGAAAAGGACCACGGCAGCCACCCAGAACGGTGTGAGCTTTACCTGCCCCCTGCCCAGAACCATGCCCGGGATAAACCCGACCAAGGCTGAGGACAGCGTGAACCCGGGAAAATACGGCCCGCCGTGAGCGTTGATCAGGTACCCCACCACATCGGCAGCGATTCCGGTCAGCGCCCCGGGCAGCGGGCCGAACAGCACCCCGGTCAGCATGATGGGGATCTCTCCAAAACTCAAGCGCAGGGCACCAACGCCTGCAATGGGCACCATGACGCCGAAAACGCGGGTAAGGACTATGGATACGGCTGTGAGCAGCCCCATGTTCGCCGCCGTCCTGGCGCTCAACTTCATCGCTAACCCCTCCTAGACACCGGCCACAGCCAGACTGCTGATGATCAGCGACGGAGAACCCATATTGCCTCTGCCGCCGAGACTGCCGAACTCAAGATCCGACCCAACGGCTTCCACGCTTTCCAGAAGCCTGAAGAAGTTGCCGGCGATGGTGATCTGTTCAACAGGACGGACAACCCTGCCCCCTTCCACCAGGTAACCATAGGCCCCCAGTGAAAAGTCGCCGGACACCGGGTTGGCGCCGGAGTGGGTTCCCTGCACATCGATGATCACGAGGCCGTCCCCTAAGGCGGATGTCAAATCAGAGAAACCCTGCTCTCCAGGTTCGATGAAAAAGTTGGTTGGGGCGATGCCCACGGGCGACTTGAACGACGGCCGTGAGGCATTGCCCGTGGACTCGACCCCGTCTTTGCGCGCCGTCTTGAGATTGTGCAGGTAGGTCACGAGGCGGCCCGCGGCGATGACCTGTTTGCGGCGGGACGCCACCCCTTCCCCATCGAAGGGCACAGAACCAACACCCTGTTCCAGCAGGGGATCGTCAACCAACGTGACCAGCGGACTGGCGATCTCCGCATCCAGCTTTCCCTTTAGAAGAGAGAGGCCCTTCTGGACCGCTTCCGCCGAAAAGACCGGAACGAAAGTGGCCAAAAGCTGGCGGGCGACGTCGCTCCGCAGCAGGATCCTGTAGTTCCCCGAGGGAACGCTGGATGCCCCAAGGAGCGAGACCGCCTCAGCTGCGGCTTCCCCAGCGAGCCTTGCGGCGTTGAACTTGGACCAGTCACGCTCCACGAGGAATTTGGAACCAGCCTTCACCTGCCCATCCTGCTTGGCCAGGGCGCTCACATAGCCGTAGGCCGCGTTCGACGCAAACCCCTGTTCCAGCCCTCTGGTGTTAGCTATGTAGACCTCTGTCTCTTCGTAACCGGTTAGAACCCGGTTCACTTTTGCTACACGCTTGTCAGCTGCCAGAGCAGCTCGCTCCAAATCCAGGCAGAAGGCCACCAGTTCTTCGGGGGAGACACCGGCCAGTTCTTGGCTGAAACAGGAGACTTGAGGATAACTTCCCGACCCGGCGTGAAATTCCACTTCATCTGCGGATTCGTTGATCTGGGCCGCGGCCTTGGCTCCTGCCACGAGGTACTCCACCGAATCATCGTCGAGCTTCTCCACATAGGCATAACCGATCCTGCCAGCCCAGCGAGCGCGCAGCCCCACGCCCTGTTCAAGGCTTGCTCGGTAATCATCAACGGCTCCCTCAAACACGGCCACATGTAAGTTCTTGGTGCGTGTGGCATAGACTTCCAGCTCTTCAAGGCCTGCAGACTGGCCAGCGGCAAAAACCCTATCTTTGAGCTCCCGAAAATCCATTATTTGGCCTCCTTCCGTCCGCCCACCGTGATTTCGCTCACCCTGATGGTCGGCTGCCCCACATCAGCGGGGATGCTGCCGCTCACCGAACCGCACATGCCCTGACCCGTGGCCAAGTTGGACGCCACCATGTCGATTTTCTGCAGGATCTCCGAACCCTTTCCAATCAAGGTAGCGCCGCGCACAGGTTCCGCAATCCGGCCGCCCCGCACCATGTAGCCCTCAGCAACGGCGAAGTTGAACTCGCCTGTGGCAGGGTTAACCGATCCGCCGCCCATTTGCTTGGCGTAGAGAGCATACTCGGTGTTGGCGATGATTTCCTCTCGGGTTGATTCCCCAGCGCAGATGAAAGTGTTGGTCATGCGCGATGTGGGCGCGAACTTGTACGACTGGCGCCTTGAACTGCCCGTGGGCTCCATCCCCATGCGCCGAGCGTTGAAGCGATCGATCATGTATCCCTTGAGGATGCCCTTTTCGATGAGGACATTTCTCCTCGTCTTGGTCCCCTCATCATCAATGTTCTGCGAACCCCAGGCATTGGGGATAGTGCCGTCATCCACTGCGGTCACCAGCTCACTGGCCACCTTCTGTCCCAGGCGCCCGCTGAACTCGGACAATCCCTTGGCCACACTGGTCGCTTCCAGGCTGTGCCCGCAGGCTTCATGGAAGATGACTCCGCCAAAACCGTTGTCAATGATCACCGGGTATTTCCCGCCTGGTGCGTAAGCAGCATTCACCATAGTCACGGCGCTTCGGGCTGCATCCCTGGCGATTTCCTCCACATCGATCCGGTCAAACAGTTCAAAGCCCATGTGCCGTCCAGGGCCGCGGAAAGCCGACTGTTTCTCCCCGTCCTTGCTGGCCACGGCGTTGATGGAGAGCCTGGTCCTCACCCGGCGGTCTTCCACAAAGAGGCCTTCGGAATTGGCGATAAACACGTTCTGGTCCACATCAAGATAACTCACGGCCACCTGGGTGATCTGGTGGTGAAACCCTGCCGCCGCCAGGTGGGCGCGCTTCATGACCTCAACCTTATCCTGATGGGGTACTTGCTGCGGTTCCAGGCGAACCGGGTTGAAGCGCTCCACAGCCAGCCTGGAGAGCACCACTGCTCTGCCCGCAGGAGCGCCGTGCAGAGCCGCGGCAGCTTCGCGGGCAGTCCTGATGAGGCCTTCCCGGTCAATTTCGTTGGTGTAAGCGTACACGCATTTTAGGCCTTGGAAAATGCGGATACCCACCCCGAAGTCCCTGCCGCTGACCGCCTCATCGACGGCCCCGTCAAGCATGCGGATCTGGGTGTTGTAGGTGTCTTCCAAAAATATCTCGGCGAAATCACCGCCCGTAGACATGGCGGCCAAGAGCACGTCAGTAACTACCCGTTCGCTGAGCAACCAAAACCCTCCCAGTTCTATGGTATAATTAGGACGCCAATACGTTTGAAAGGATGTCGCCTATGCTGCCTCAGGACATCATCTGGAGAATCACCGAACGCCTCACTGAACTGCAGGCACTCTGCGAGGAAAGCATCGCGCAGCTGCACCCCAAGAAGAACCAGGATCTAATCTCCAGTATCGAAGAGTGTGAACGTCTCTGCCGCACCCAGCTCAACGTCATGAACCGCATTGCCAAGCGCTACTAAGTCAGGCTTGCTGTCAGGCAGCAGCACCAGATGAGACGCACACAGGCAATCCGACGCACCAAACCCTTTTATGGGAAGAACGGCTCCAGGAAGGCTGAGAAGCCGGGCTGCGAGGCGGCATTCGCCATCTTTTGGTGCCCCCAGGAACACTGTCACGCCCAAGAACTGGGCTGCCTGCCTGAAGTAATCGATGTGCCAGCGCAGCTTCTTCTCGAGCCTGCGGTGCCTGTCCAGGCGCTGCTGGAGGTTCCGCTGAGCACTGCCTGCATAGGCATACACGCCCTGGCTGCAGGAAAAGGTGCCCAACCTCCCCACGGTGAGAGACGTTTTCTTGGGAAGGTACAACCAGAGCAGATAAACACCGTAGTTGCGCATGGATCCGCCCCCCAACCTGTGCTAGTTTAATTCTCGCTGGTGCAGGTTTTTCCTGTAGAGACCAGAAATAATACAGTCAAACCGTGAGGATAGGAGGGAGATTGGTGGATGTAAAGCAAGTCTTGCGCACGCTCAGTGAGGCTGCGGGCGTCTCGGGTTACGAGCGCGAGCTGGCGCAGCTCATCGAGGCGAGCTGCCCTTGGGCCGATGACGTGCGCACAGATAAATTGGGCAATGTGATCATGCTCAAAAAAGGCCAGGGGCCGGAACCGCGGCCTAAGGTCATGCTGGCGGCTCACATGGACGAAATCGGCCTGATCGTCACCAAGATTGAAAAAGGGGGCTTCCTGCGCTTCAGCACCATCGGCGGCTTTGACCAGAGGGCACTGCTGGCCCAGGAAGTGTTGGTCCACGGCAGGAATGGTACGCGCTCAGGCGTCATCGGAGCTAAGCCTCCCCACATCCAAGCCCCAGGCGAGCAGAGCAAAGCTGTGCCGATGAAGGATCTGTTCATCGACGCCGGCTTCAGCAGCGCCGAAGAAGCTGAGAAGTTCGTGAGGGTGGGCGATCTGGTCACTATTAAGCGCCCCGTAACCAACCTGAACGGTTCATACATGTCCGGCAAGGCGTTCGACGACAGGGCGGGAGTCGCTGCCATCCTTGAGTGTTTCAAAGTCCTGTCCACAGTGGCTCACCAGGCAGATGTCTACGGTGTGGCGACCGTCCAGGAAGAGGTGGGCCTGCGCGGAGCTGTGACAAGTACCTATGGTATCATCCCTGATATCGGTATCGCCATTGACGTTGGCTTCGGCGACTCTCCAGGGCTGCCGGACACTGACACGATCAAGCTCTCCCAAGGCCCGGGCATCGCCATCGGCCCCCATGTGCACCCGAAGGTCTACGCCCGCATGGTGCAGACGGCCAAGGAGTGGAATATCAGCTATTCGCTGGATCCTTCCCCCTACCCGGGTGGAACAGACGCCTACGCAATACAGGTAACCAGGGCAGGTGTGGCCACGATCCTTCTGTCCATACCGCTGCGCTACATGCACACGGCCGTGGAGACTCTGGATTACCAAGACATCCAGCGCACAGGGCGCCTGATGGCAATGTTCATAGCCGGTCTTGATCAAGAATTCGTGGAGGGATTGACATGCTTCTAGCCCGCTTAACCCAGGCCAACGGCGCACCCGGGCAGGAGAATGAAGTGCGTGATCTGATCCGCGCTGAAGTCCAGGCCCATGCTCACGTGGTGAAGACAGATGCCCTGGGCAACCTCCTGGCCATCAAAAACCCGGACGCTCCCGGCCCCAAAGTGATGATCGCGGCACACATGGACGAAGTGGCCTTGATGATCGTAGGAATCGACAACGGTTACCTAAAGTTCCGGCCCATCGGCGGCGTTGATCCGCGGGTGCTCGTGGCCAAGACGGTGGTAGTCGGCAGCAAGAAGGTTCCTGGCGTGATCGGCGCCAAACCCATCCACCTGCAGAGGCCTGAGGAACGGGAACGGGCCTTCACCATCCAGGAGATGGTCATTGATATCGGAGCGAAGAGCAAGGACGAAGCTGAAAAGCTCGTGAGCTTGGGCGAGATCGCCTATTTCACCACGGACTACGAAGAGCTGGGTCCAGACAAGGTGAAAGCCAAGGCCCTGGATGACCGGGTCGGCTGTGCCCTGGCCATCCGCCTGCTGCAGGAAGAGGTTTCCTTCCCCCTGATCGCTGCCTTTACCGTTCAAGAAGAAGTCGGCCTGCGGGGTGCAGGAGTCGCTGCCTATCAGGTGGAGCCAGACATAGCCTTCGTTCTTGAGGGAACGACCGCCTCCGATGTGCCCGGCACCGACGATCACAAACAGGCCACGGCGCTGGGTCAGGGGCCGGCCATCACCGTGATGGACCGCGCTGTCATCCCCAACCCCCAGCTGGTGCAGGAGCTTCTCGCCTTGGCCGCCGAAAAGGGGATCAAGGTTCAGATCCGCCGCAGCACAGCCGGTGGAACCGACGCGGGGCAGATTCAACTCTCAAAGGCCGGCGTCAAGGTTGCGGCCATTTCAGTACCATGCCGCTACATCCATTCCCCCGCGGCAGTGATGTGCAGAGACGACTTTGAAGGAGCGTACCAGCTCGTGAAACATTATCTAGCACGGCTTGAAGAAAGGGTGGGATTGAGTTGAAAGCCATCATTGAGCAGTTGACGCAGGCCTTCGGCCCCTCGGGTTACGAGGGCGAAGTGACAAGTCTCATCACGGATCTCGTGAAAGACTATGCTGATGAGCTGCGCACAGACGTCCTCGGCAACCTGATTGCCGTGAAACACGGTTCCCAAGACGGCAAGAAGATAATGTTCGCTGCCCACACAGACGAGATCGGCATCGTCATCACGTACATCGATGACAAGGGCTTCCTGCGCTTTTCTCCGGTCGGCGGAGTGGGCGTGGCCTCCCTGGTGGGCCACAGGGTCCGCTTCGCCAGCGGAGCAATCGGTGTCATCTACCAAGAGGAAGAAACTGAGTGGAAGGCACTTACTATCGATAAGCTCTTCATTGATATCGGCGCCTCCAGCAAGGAAGAGGCCGAACAGAAGGTGCACATCGGCGAGTTCGGAGTGTTCCACCGGGAGTTTGCTGACCTCGGTACCCGCCTGGTTTCCAAGGCCATGGACGACCGCGTTGGCTGCGCCGTGCTGGTCGAAGCCCTGCGCAGGATGGGCCAGCCAAAGAACACCGTCTTCTTCGTCTTCACCACCCAGGAAGAAGTAGGGCTGAGAGGCGCTCGCACTGCAGCCTTCGGCCTGGATCCGGACCTGGGTATTGCCCTCGATGTGACCCTCACGGGCGATATGCCCGAAGCAAGGCGCATGGCTGTCTCCCTGGGCAAAGGCGCCGCGGTCAAAGTGAAAGACTCTTCACTGATCGCGCATCCGAAGGTTAAGGACCTGCTCGTAGACCTCTGCGAGGCTAAGGGCATCCCCTATCAGATGGAAGTGCTGGAACGCGGTGGCACCGACGCGGGCGCAATACACCTCACCAAGGAAGGGGTTCCCTCGGGAACCATCTCCATCCCCACCCGCTACGTCCACTCGCCCTCCGAGATGGTGGATCTCGGAGATGTTCAGGCCTGCGTAAACCTTGTCCTGGCTGTAACTGACGCCGATCTCAGTCAGATCATCTAGCATCAAAGCGCGCAAAGAGAGCTGCCCGAGGGCGGCTCTCTTTTTTCGCGGTACAACCGATCTACAGCAGGCTCTTGACCCTTTCCGGCTGGTTGGTGATGATGCCGTCGATGCGGCACATCTTAGCCCGCTGGACATCTGCCTCTTCATCTATGGTCCAGGCATTGACCATCATCCCATTCTGCTGGGCAGCGGTGACGATCTCCGGGATCAGAGTGTGATGATAGGGGTGCAGCACCGTTACGCCGATGCTCTTGGCATAGACCCAGGGGTTGACCAGAGCGGCCGAGTAAAGGATCGCCGTCCTGGCCTGCGGTTTAATGGTGATCAGATGCGCCAGGGCGTAATGGTTGAACGACGAGATGATCGTGCGTTCCCAGCGATCGTATTGATCCAGGAGCGCAACCAGCTTCTCGTTGAGATGTTCAAACCCTAGACCTGTCTTGATCTCCACGTTAAGCAGGATATCTTTACCCTTGATAAGATCCAGGACCTGCCGGAGTGTAGGTACTCTCTGCCCTGCGAAATCTGGCCCGAACCAGGAACCGGCATCGAGCGCCTTCAGTTCAGCCAGGGTGTAGGCCGTGATCGGGCCTGTCCCATTCGTGGTCCGGTTGACTTTTTCGTCATGCATGACCACGATCTCCCCGTCTCGGGTCAGATGCACGTCCAGCTCAATACCATCTGCTCCCGCCGCCAGAGCCAGTTCAAAGGCTGCCATGGTATTCTCGGGCGCTTTTGCTGAATAACCGCGATGTGCTATTACGATCACACTCATCATCTCCCACTTCTTAGTGCTTCTAAGTCAATCCTGCCGGCGAAAACCCTCGTGGCAGGCCCTGACATAAAGACATGACCGCCTTCCTGCCATCCGATGGTCAGCTCACCGCCTGGCAGCCCAACCCGCACAGGGGTTTGGCAGTGCCCCTGCTCCATGGAAACAACTGCCGCAGCACAGGCTCCTGTTCCGCAGGCTAGGGTGGGCCCTGCTCCTCTTTCCCAAACCCTCACTTTGATTCGGTTCTGGTCCAAAACCTGAACGAACTCAATGTTAGCCTTGTGCGGCCACACCGGGGCATTTTCCAGTGCAGGGCCCAAAACGGCAAGGTTGAGCGAATCCACCTCGTCCACGAAAACCACCCCGTGGGGATTGCCCATGGACACAGGATGGCAGACCCACTCCCGCCCAGATTCAGCAATCCCCAGCGAACCGCCGCCAAGGAAAGAAAGATCTGGTTCGCCCATATCTACCCGGTACAAGCCGCCGGTGGCCTGAACCTCTTTCACCCCAGCCAGGGTGCCGATGGGCAGCACGGGCCCAGACGCCAGGCCTTGACGCAGCAGGTAGTCTGCCATGCAGCGTACAGCGTTCCCGCACATCTCCGCTTCCGAACCATCGGGGTTGAAGATGCGCATAGTAAAGAGGTCTCCGTCTTTGACGATCAGAACGAGGCCATCGGCACCGATCCCAAAGTGGCGGTGGCAGAGCAATCTTGCAAGCTCTTCGCCCTCAGGCAGGAGATCTCCTCTCAGGTCCTCCAAAAAAACGAAATCATTGCCAAGCCCATGGTACTTCACAAACTCGTACTCCACTGCTTTCACTCCCCACTAGAGCAGATGGAAGGCAACCTTGTCAATGGCAGCCTCGATATCCTGGAGATCTCCGTCCGTAACCAGATGGTTGAGGTGGATCTGAACTGCCCGGCTCAACAGATCGAGCGTGACAGGGCACGTGGAAGGCGAGTAGTCCCGCGTGTCCTCTCCCGCCAGGTTCCACGGGAAGCTCCCGCCCCACGGATCCCGCTTCGCCATGAGAAACTCCCAGTTCACGTACACATGCTGGTCCCTGGCACGAGAGTCGTATACCTGGAAGGAAGGTATGCCTTCAGCTGTCAAGGCCTCCGCAACCTTCCTCGCCTTTTCCTCATCGGCCACGAAGAAGACAAGGCTCACACCGAGATCCCGCTCCGTGCCAAAAACGGGCGCAAGCTCGATCTTCGGCTGGGCCTTCAACCGCTCCACCAGCCTGCGCTTGTTTTCCCTCGTCCTCTGCAGGATGGCCGGCATCTTGGCCAGCTGGCCGAGGGATAGGGCCGCCTGCAGCTCCGTTAAGCGGTAGTTCTGCCCGGGGAATGCCGGGATTTTGCGCTCCAGAAAGCGGAACTGGTAGCCGGCTCCGTCGTGGTACAGCACGGCCCGCTGCCACAACTCCTCTGAGTCGGTGACAAGCATGCCGCCCTCACCTGCCGCAATCACCTTGGACTGCTGAAGGCTGAAACAACCGATTTGGCCTATGGAACCGACAAGGCGGCCCCGGTAAGTCCCGCCGTTTGCCTGGGCGGCATCTTCGATCACCATCAGCCCATGCTCCTGGGCAACAGCCATGATCTCGTCCATTGCTGCTGAAATCCCCCGCATGTGCACCACGATCACTGCCTTACTGCGCGGGGTGATCTTTGCCGCGAGATCAGCCGGATCCAGGGTCAAGCTTGAGTCTATTTCAGCCAAGACAGGTACAGCTCCCACGATGGCGACTGCGCAAGCCGTGGCAACCCAAGTGTAGGCCGGGATGATCACCTCATGCCCCGGGCCAACGCCCGCGGCCACCAGGGCGCAGATCAGGGCCGATGTACCCGAGTTTACCGCTAGGGCATACGTGCTGCCCAAAAAGTTCTTGTACTCCTCTTCAAGGGCACTGGCCTCTGAGGTTTCCAGGCCTTCAGGCAGGTAACGGAAGATGCGTTTCTTGTCCAGGACCCGCAGGACCCTGGCCTTTTCTTCTGCACCCAGTTCCTCACTGCCCATGTACTTGGAAACCCACGGGCTCGTCCTCACGGGCGTACCCCCGTGGATGGCCAGCTTCTCCACGCCTATCACTCCCATGAACGCAGATGGTTCTGCTCTTCTCTGTTCGCGAACTTTTGAATGTTGGAAAAAGCCGGGGGAGATCCCGGCTTTTATTATACTCTATTCTGCTTAGGCTGTCTCTTCTTTCCGCAGAGCCCGTGCCCGCTCCCAAACCGCCGGGTCCAATGGACGATCGAATGCGCGGAAGCCCGCCAGAGAAAAGCCGAGCTTGCGGGCGAGGCTGCGCATGAGTTCCAGCTGCTCGAGGCTCAAGTCCGCCCCCAAGCTGGTGTGCTCGTAGCGCCCCTCCAAGGCGAGCATCATGGTCTCGGACATGCAGGCAAAGGCGGTGCCCTTTTCAAAGCCGAAGTTCCAGCCCAGGTCCGGACTGTTGGGCAGAGCGATCACCCCGCCGTCAATCACCAGGACATCAGGCCGCTCCCGCAGCACTCTCTCGCTCACGTTCCCCGGCCGTGACATGTCGCACACCACTGCGCCCTGCTTCAGCAGGTCAGGGGTGATCAGTGTTTCCAAGCTGCTCGTGGCCACCATGATGAGGTCAGCCCTGGGGAGAACTGCCCGGCTGTCCACGGTGAGGGTCAGAGGTGCAGCGTCAGTGAGCACGCCCCGCACGTACTCTACCCAGGTTCCAAGCGGTGCGTCTTCAGGCGGGGCGTCCCCCAAGGTCGCAGCGAAAGCGCCGAGGCTCCCTGGAGCAAAGGTGCGGCCGTCAGCGGCCAGTCTGCGCAGATGCTGGATGATCTCCACGGTCACCTTGAGGAGCCGGTACTCGCTCTTTTCTGGTCTGGCCGGGTTGCCCACCAGGATCAGCCGCTGGACCTGCTCAGAAAGGAGAAGGGACAGAGCCTTCCCGATTGCTCCACCCGCACCTACGACAGCGCCGGTGACCCTGCCCAGATCGAGCCCAATCTGCTCGGCTGCCGTCACCGCTGCTTCCACACCGGAAACCACTGTGTAGCTGTTTCCGGTGGTTAAGGCCACTGGTGTGTAGGGAAGGAGCTGCCTACCTCCCATGGTAACCACTGAGGTGTAGGCGCCGAGACCAACAATCTTTGCGCCGCGCTCCGCAGCCAGTTCCAGCGCTGCGGTGATCTCGTCGATCGCCTGCTGTTTATCCATGGCCAGCAGCTGAGCCGCTGTCCGGGGCACACAGATGAAGTCTCCGAAGGCTCCCCGGCCGAGCTGATCAACTATGCGCGTGCTGCTGACAACAAACGGTTCAACCATATCATTCCAGCGAGAACTCAAGTCTTCCAGCTGCTCCGGACTGAGAGCGGCCAGGCTGGAATCGAAGTCACTGTAATTGGCCAGATCCACTGGGTGCACCAGGAAAGCAAAACGTCCATCGCCCGGTTCCGGCTCCACTTCACGTACTTCGGCAGGCTGTGGTTGGCAGTCGGCCAGATCCGGCCGGCTGTAGTTGACCAGATGGCCGAGGAAGGCTGCAGTGTTCCTCAGGGCCAGCAGATGCACGGCCCTTTCTACTGCCTGCACCACCCGCTCAATCTCGGCCTCGCCAATGATCAGGGGCGGCTCGATGCGGATCACGCTGGCTCCGTTCAGCGTCGGTGCCACCCGCACCTTTTCCACGTTCAGAAGATAGGAGGCGACCATCGGAGTCAGCATCTCCTGTTCCGCCATGACGCCGAGCAGGCTGTGGGGGTATGGATCTCTTGAATTCACAAACTCAATGCCAAGCATAAAACCGCGGCCGCGAATCGCCCTGACTACCTGAGGATACTTCTCTGCTGTTCTCTCCAGGCCTGCCTTCATCAGGGCACCTTTGCGCTGAATTACCTTGATCAGGGCGCCGCCATCCCTTGTCAGAAGATCGAGCACGGCGAGGCCAGCTCTGGCTCCCAGGGAGTTACCGGCAAAGGTGGAGGAATGCTTAAGGCCAAATTCTTCGGTGTAAGCATCTTCCGTGCAAAGCACAGCCCCGATGGGGATCAGACCGCCGCCCAGGGCTTTTGCCAGCACCATGATATCAGGGGCAGTCTCCTCCTGTTCGCAGGCGAACAGGGTACCGGTCCGCCCGAGACCAGTCTGGATCTCGTCGAAAATGGTCAGCACCTCATAACGTGCGCAGAGCTCCTTTACCCTGCGCAGATAGCCCTGGGGCGGCTCGATAATCCCCCCTTCACCCTGGATCGGTTCGACGATGAAGGCAGCCGTATCCTCCCCGTGCTGTGCGAGATACGCCTCGAGGGCTTCGATGTCCCCGTAAGGGATATGCCTGAAACCGGGCACTGGCGCTCCAAAGGCCTTCTGGTACCCTGCGTTTCCCGTGGCCGACAGGGCGCCCAGGGTCTTCCCGTGGAAACTGTTCCGGGTGGAGAGGATGACCGGTCTGCCCGTGCGCGCTCTGGCCAGTTTGAAGGCAGCCTCCACCGCCTCTGCCCCGCTGTTGGCAAAGGTTACATACCTCAGGCCCGGCGGTGCGACCGCGATCAAACGGGCTGCCAGTTCACCCGCGGCTTCCAGGAGAGAAGGCTGGATGAAGCTCGGTTCCTGCCGGGACTCCAGATCATGGAGCGCCCGCCAAATCTCTGGGGGATTGTAGCCGAAAGGCAGCGCGCCGTAGGCAGCGATGCAGTCGAGGTACTCTTCACCATTGTGGTCACAGAGGTAAGCCCCGCGAGCACGCTGAAAGCGCTTATCCAAGCCGATGTCTGTGAGCAGTTTCCCAAGATGTGGGTTGACGAAGTCTATGTACGGGTGCATCCCTTAACCTCCCCAGAGTATTGAGCACACTTTGTGCACAGTGTTAATTATACCAACTCTAGGCAGGGATTTCAATGCAGAACATTAAACATAGTCAGTGGAGGCCAGCGCAAGTCCTGCTCTGGTTGGGACGTTATGAGGGGGTTGCGGAATGAACAAGAGTCTGATCGCGCTTTTGGTCGTCTTTCTGCTCTGCGGTACGGCCGAAGCCGGCATCGAGGTCTTTTACCTTCCTGAAAGCGGTTTTCTAAGGGTGTCGGGCCAGGTAGTGATTGAACCTGAAGCGGCTTCCCTTTCGCTCTTTATCTTTCCCAATGCGGCTGTCACAGAATTCTGGGCCGATGAGCTGGTGTCCTACAGTGTGCAGAGGTACGAACACGGTACCGAGGTTGTCTTCAGCATTCGCGAGGTGAAACCCCAAACCGTAACGTTTTCCTATGAAGGATTGGTGGAACCCCAGCCGCAGGAAGCAGTGCTGGGGAGGGATCAGCTGTGGCTGCCACAGTTCTCTGCTCCTGTTCAGGAGCTTACCGTTACCCTGCAGCTTCCAGCGGCCTGGGAAGTCCATTTTGGAAGCGTTCAAACCGTGCAGGAGCAGGGATCATACCGGCTGATCCAGCTGGCGGCGGGTTCAACCTACCCGACCCTGGAGTTGGTGAACACAGCTCTACCCGCGGCGGAACTTGCCCAAGAGGAGCGAGCAGAACTGCAGGCACCAGAGGACGAACTCCCAGAGACTCCACCGCAGGCGGAGCCTGAGGAAGAACGAAGTCCTGAAGCTGAGGATGAGGCTGCTGACAGCCTTCCGGCTGCCTTGATGGCCCGTATCCAGATCCAGATCAACAGGTTTGTCCGGGCCCTGAACGGCCGCAGTGCAGCCGAGCTGGCCGAACTGATCGGCCCTGAACTGCAGGAAAAAGGGCTGACCGCTTACCTGGCCAGCCTACCCGAATACTATGGGCGCATCACAAGTCTGATCGAAGAGCTGCCTGCAGACCCCCAGGGCATCTTCCAAGTAGTATTGTCCACTGAACGGGGACCGCGCTATGCTGCAGCCATGGCCTGGCAGGAGTCGGAAGGCGCACTGCTGTTGAGCTACTTCCACCTAACACCCTATGCTGCTGACGTTCCCCGCGAAGTTGCCGCATCCTGTGAGTTCTTCGTGGACGAACTGCTCTCGGCTCTGCGGGCAGCCAATGAGACGAAACTTGAGACGCTCTTGGCACCAGATTTGGTACAGGAGCGCACCGCCGTGGTCGACTTCCTGCTGACTTTGGACAGCGGTTCCGACTGGGAAATCGCACAGATCTCCGTGGATCCCTTTGCTGTAGCCGTACGTGCTCCTTCAGCCAAGGGCGAGAACCTCCTGCTGAAGCTGGATCTGACCCCGGGGCAGTACCACTGGCTACTGCGAGGCCTGCAGGTCGTTCCCCTGCCCTGAAGGGGCTGCGGCACCCCGCTTGTGGATGGCATAGCACACCCCAAAGGCAAGCACCAGCCTGGGCACGAGGAGGAACAGGACTGGAGCGCCCAGGACGGCGAAGATGATAGTATCTTCAACCAAGGCATGGGCGATGGCCATGAAGGTGCCGATAATCCTGGCCTCCTGGGCGGTAACCCGGCCTGAACGCACGTGGTTTATGATCAGGCCAGAACCGTACGTCAGGCCGAAGACCGCCGCTACCAGGATGGGAAAGACACCTTCTTCGCTCACCCCGATAGCCCGAAAAGGCTTGGCAGCTATGCGGTTGGCCTTCTGCAGCCAGCCGTTAGCCTGGGCGATCTCCAAGACGATCATCAAAGGTATGACAATAAGGGCGATTTTCAGCACGCCGCTGATCCCCTGCACAAAGCCTTCCCAGAGGACGGTCATGGCAGAATCACCCCCAGGAGCCAGCCCGCAGCCAACGAGCAGCCCATCCTGACCAGGAAGGTGTAGGTCAGCGGACCGCCGGCCTTTTTGCTTATGGGCAGTTCCACCAGCAGAGAATGGCAGAGGAGCAGCATCACCGAGCAGATGGTGATCTCCTTAACACTCAGGGTTAAGGCCATGATGCTCCCAGCCGCAGCGTAAAGGTTGATCAGGTAGCCGCTGAACAGCACCAAGGCGGCCTCACCAGACAGGCCAAACCAGCTCATGTAGGGCGCAACGAATCCTGTGATGCTGTCCAGCAGGCCGCTGGCTCGAAAGATCGCGACTACCATGGTCGTCGGTATAACAATCTTCGCCAACTCCCAAGTGGCGGACAGCCCCTCCTCAGCACCGTGCCGAACCGTCTTCCACGTCACTTTTCCCATCACCTGCTGACTCTCCTTCCCGAAACCTTCTCCAAAGCGAAAGCATCTCCTGAGGCATAGGACAGCTGATCACGTGCCGCATCTTGGTGCGCGGATGGACAAATTCCAAACGCCAGGCATGCAGCGCCTGGCGGGACAGATACGGGCTGGCCTGGCTGTAAAGGGGATCCCCTACCACTGGGTGACCGATATGGGCAAAATGGACCCGGATCTGGTGAGTGCGGCCGCTCTCGAGACGGGCCCGCACCAGTGTCGCATCGCCCGCACACCGCAGCACCTCGTAGACCGTCTTGGCCGCTTTGCCTTGGGGATCAGCCCTGCGCATCACTCCGTGGTCCACAACGCGGCCTATGGGCGCATCGATCACCCCCCGCTTCTCCGGCAGGCGGCCGTGAACTATGGTGAGGTACTCCCGGACAAGTTCCCTGCGGCTGAGCTGCTGTACCAGTTCACGCAGGGTGTACGGGTCTTTGGCCACCAGGATCAAGCCGGAAGTGTCCTTGTCAAGGCGGTGGACCAGGCGCACCTTGGCTTCCAGTCCCTGAACAGCCCAATGATGGGCTAGGGCATTGGCCAGAGTACCTTCCCGGTAGGCCCCCGTCGGGTGAACGGGCATGCCTGCCGGCTTATCCACAACCAGCAGATAGTCATCTTCAAAAACGATCTTCAGAGGAAGGTCCTCGGGCAAAAGCGCGGTCTTCTCATCGAAAAGGACGATCTGGATGACGTCGCCTGCCCGCACCCTCCTGGTCAGGAAGTCTCTCTGGCCGTTCAGGAAGACTCCGCCCCCCTGCTTCATACGCCGCAGCAGCCCGCGGTTGATGCCCATGCGGCCGCTGACGATCTCTTTGACCATCAGCCCATCTTCCTGCTCCTCAACGACCGTTGTCAGCACGCGGGGATGGTCTATCATGCTTTCCCACCTGTCCGGCGCAGCGCCTGAAGGGCCAGCACCACAACGAAGAGCGAGGTAGCCACCAACACCACTGTTGCTCCCGGGGGAGCGCCGAAGAAGTAGGAGAGGTACAGGCCAAAGATGGAAGAAGCCAAACCGAAGACCGACGACAGCGCCATCTGCCGCTTCAGCTCTTTGGTGATCAAACCTGCCGTCGCCGCCGGGGTTATCAGAAGCGCCACAACCAATACGACCCCAACTGCGCGGATGGAAA
This sequence comes from Bacillota bacterium, assembly GCA_012840725.1. Taxonomy (GTDB): domain Bacteria; phylum Bacillota; class Limnochordia; order Darwinibacteriales; family Darwinibacteriaceae; genus DTU010. Next base: position 17,288 of record DURQ01000091.1, on the reverse strand, counting down.
CCACGATGGCTGCCGCGATCAGGGCGAGAAACAGGGTCTGGAATGCGACCGCGGGAAAGCCGGCGGCCTCCGCCCCCAGCGGGTCAAAGAAGACCAAGACAAAACGGCGGAAGAAAAGACCCAATACTGCCAGAACAAACAGGGCAAAACCGGCGATCACCGCGATCTCCCCAGGCTGGATGGCCAGAACCGAACCAAGCAGCAGGCTGTTCAGATCCCCAACAAAGCTCGGGCTGGTGGACAGCAGCACTATTCCCAGGGCGAAAACGCCCGTGAAGATGATGGCCAGAGCAGTATCGTCTTTCACCCTTGATACGCGCGTCAGGACAACTACTCCTAGAGCTGTGAAGAGTGCGAACACCAGCGCACTCAGGTGGATACTGATCCCGATGAGCAGCCCCAGAGCGATACCTGTGAAGGCCGTGTGGGCGATGGCATCACCCATGAAGGCAAGCCCTTTGAGGACCACGAATGTCCCGACGGCCGCTGCTACCAACGCGACAAGACTGACGCCAAGAAAGGCGCGCACCATAAAGGCGTATTGAAACGGCTCGAAAACCAGCTCAAGGTTCATGTACTGTGACCTCCCCGCCCGCGCCCACTTTTGGAAAGTGCTTGGCAAACAGCTCTACCACGAACTCCTCTGTCAACACCTGCGAAGGTTTTCCGGCAGCCAGGACCCGCCCGTTCAAGGCCAGTACCTGGTCGAAACACCCCGTCAGGCAGTCGAGATCATGGGTAGCCGCGATGATCGTCTTGCCCGCTCTGCTCAGTTCAACAAGGAGTCCGGCCAGCTCGTGCTGGGCTTGGGCGTCCAGGCCCGCGGCCGGCTCGTCCAGCAGGATGAGATCCGCCTCCTGAACCACAGCTCTCGCCAGGAACACCCTCTGGCGCTGCCCTCCGCTGAGTGCGCCGATCTGTGCCCTCTCCAACCCGGTCAGTCCGAAGAGTTCCAGCGCCCTGCAGGCCTCTTCCCTATCCTGCGGCCCCAACCTGCCGAGCCACCCCTTTTTTACCAACCTCCCCTGCAGGACCACCTCAAGGACGGTGATGGGGAAACTCCAATCCACCTCTTCCCGTTGGGGAAGATAGGCCACGCTGCGCCGTCCTTCACGGGGGCTCTTTCCCAGAAGGTTGAGTGTATCATAACTGAAGGGCCTTAGCAGGCCAACCGCCGTCTTGAGCAGTGTGGATTTCCCGCCTCCGTTGGGTCCGATCACCGCAGCCAGGGTGCCCCGCTCAACCTGCCAGGATACACCCTTCAGAACCGCCCGATCGCCGTATCCGACGGTGAGATTCCGAACTTCCAGGGCTAGATCCGCTCCACGCGCCGTCATCTCAATGCCTCCATCAACACCCGAAGGTTATACTCCATCATCTGAACGTAGGTAGGCACTTCCGCCGTCAGGCTGTCGCTGAAGAGAACATAGACCTCGGCACCGGCATCCCGGGCCAACGCCTCCAGGTAACGTGCCCCGCTTGTCAGCTGAGGTTCGCTGAAGACGGCGGGCTTCTCCAGACGCTGGAGCAGCCCCACCAGGCGTCCCAGATCGCGCGGGTTTGGCTCTGCGTCTGGGTTCCGCACTAAGAACTCCACAACGGCAAAACCATAACGTTCAGCAAAATAGCTGAAAGCATTGTGGTAGGTGATGATGACCCTCTGCTCAGGCGGAATCTGGCCCAACTCTTGGGTGAGTTTCGCATCAAGAGCCCGCAGCTCGTCGATGTAAGCACTGGAGCGTTCGGCGAAGACTGCGGCGCGCTCCGGGGACACCTCTGCCAAGAAAGCGGCGATGGTCTCTACGTAAGAGATGGCATTTGGGACGCTCAACCAGAGATGCGGGTCTGCGCCGTGGTCATGGCCATGGTGACTTCCCCCGCCCTCGGCAGGTCCCAGCTCTTCTGCCACTAGGAGAACGGGCACACCTGGTTTGGCCGCATTTCTCACGAGGCGAAGAAGCCAATCGTCGAACCCACCTCCGTTGGCCACCACCAAGTCGGCATCAGCCAGCAGTGCGGCTTCCCGGGGGCTTGGTTCCCAAGTATGGGGATCGGCTCCCAGGGGAACCAAGGCCTGAACTGCCACTTCACCGCCTCCAACCTGCTTCACGAAGTCCTGCAGTATGGAAAAGGTCGCCACCACATTCAGCGGTTCTGCCGCCGCGGCCGAGATGCTCCCCAGCAGACCAGCGGCAAGAACAGCTAGAAGCAGCCAGCGATGCATTCCTATCCTCAAGAGTTTCTCGCCTCCTCCCCAGGAGCAGTTGGGCTGCACTTCAGAACGATGCCCTCTGCCCGCAGTTCACAGCTCCCCAAGGCAGCCGGCAGCAGGCAGGACTGGCCAGCGGCCAGCTCGGTCACGATGCCTCTACACACAATCTCAGCTCTTCCCCCCAAGGGGGTTAGGATCTGGAACAACCCACCCAGTTCCAGAGTTTGATCTGCTGGTTTGTCCAAAACCTCGAATCGGAAATGACGATTGCAGCGTTCGAGATGATAGGCGGGATCCAGGGCTTGGGGTGAGAAGTCGATAACTTCCAGAGCCCGTTCGATGTGCAGTTCCCGCGCCTGTCCGTTCTTGTCGCGGCGGTCCCAATCGTAGACCCGGTAAGTGGTATCCGAGTTCTGCTGGATCTCCGCCACCATACAGCCCGCACCCAGAGCATGCACGAGTCCAGCGGATATGGGAAAAACCTGGCCGGGGCGTACGGGTACTCTGTTCAAACAGGCCAGAATGGCTTCTCCTCCCTCTGAAATCGCGCGGGCGAACTGGTCCTTGGTGACCCCAGGACGCAGCCCCCAGATGATCCACGCGCCGGGCTCGCTGTGCAGGATGTACCACAATTCACTCTTCCCCCACGTCTCAACGCCGAGGGCGCGCACATATTCATCGTCGGGATGGACCTGCACCGAAAGATCCTGATGCGCATCGATCAGCTTGAGAAGGAGCGGAAACCTGCCCCAGACCGCTGCCCTGCCCAAGAGCTCATCGCCGTAGTCTTCCACGAGTTCGGCCAAATTCCGACCGGCCAGGGGTCCGCGGTCAACCACGCTCGTCCCGTTTTTGTGCGCCGCCACATCCCAACTTTCCCCGATCAAACCCGGAGGCAGCGCCCGGCCGAGAACTCTCGCCAGCTGCCTGCCCCCCCAGATTGTCTCTTTGTAGATGGGAAAAAAGGTCAGTGGGTACAGATCATGCCTCATGATGAGCCTCCTATTTCAACCGCTGTTCCAGTGCTTTCCTTTCCTCCTCAAACCCCGGTCTGCCCAACAGGGCGTACATGTTCCGCTTGTAGAGCTCCACTCCCGGCTGGTCGAAGGGGTTCACACCCTGCAGATAGCCGCTCATAGCGCAGGCTTTCTCGAAGAAGTAAATTAGGGCACCGAAATAGAAGGGGTTAAGTTCAGGAACGTTAACTACCAGGTTGGGTACTCCCCCATCTGTGTGAGCCAGAACCGTTCCCTGAAAAGCCTTGGCGTTGATGCAGCTCAAGCTCTTCCCTGCCAGGTACTCGCAGCCGTCCTCATCTTTAGGATCATGGGGAACGACAACCTCAACCGGACTCCGGTCAACCCAAACCGTTGTGGCAAAGATGCTGCGCGCCCCATCCTGCATGAACTGGCCCATGGAGTGCAGATCGGTGGTGAAGTTCACACTCGCCGGGAAGATACCCTTTTGGTCCTTGCCTTCGCTTTCGCCAAAGAGCTGTTTCCACCATTCACTGAAGTAAAAGAGGGACGGCTCGTAGTTGACCAGGATCTCGATGTTCTTCCCTTTGCGCTGGAAGATGCTGCGCAGCGCCGCATATTGATATGCCCCGTTATCTTTCAGTTCGGGCCGGCCGAACCAGCTGCAGGCAGCAGCTGCTCCTTCCAGCAGTGCGTCAACATCGATGCCTGCTGCAGCCATGGGCAGAAGGCCGACTGGGGTCAGCACCGAATACCGACCGCCCACATCGTCGGGGATGACAAAACTCGTGTAGCCTTCGCTCTGGACCATCTTCCGCAGGGCACCTTTCGAGGCATCAGTGGTGACGTAGATCCTTTCCCTTGCCCCTTCAGCCCCGTACTTTTTCTCCATCAGCTCGCGCAGGATGCGGAAGGCGATGGCCTGCTCGGTTGTGGTTCCGGACTTGGAGATCACGTTCAAGGCCAGATCCTTCTCGGCCACCAGCTCAATCAGGTCGTGGAGATACTTGTCGCTGATCGCGTGCCCTGCAAAGAAGACCTGGGGTGCCCTTCGTGCATCCCTGCTCAGCAGGTCAGAAAACGAGTGGCTGAGGGCGGAGATCGCCGCCCGCGCTCCCAAATAGGATCCGCCGATCCCGATCACGATGAGCGCTTCGCACTGATCCTGAATCCTCTGAGCGGCTTCCTTTAGGCGGGCCAGTTCTGCTCTGTCATAACGCTCCGGCAGATCCAACCAGCCCAAAAAACTGCTGCCGGCGCCCGTTTTATCATGCAGCTGCCTGTGAGCCGCGGCTGCCTGGGGTTCTAGAAGCTCCAGTTCACCTGGACGCACAAAAGGCACTGCATAGCTGTGGTCGAATACCAGCTCCTTCACTTGTGTACCATCCCTTTCATCAGTGTGCCTTTCACTGCGATCAATACGACACTACAGGGGCCTAACCTTCCATCTCCTCCCACTTTGTGGTAAACTAAGGGCGGAGGTGATGCCCATGGACCTGGCCATCGTTGGGGCGATGGATCAAGAGGTGGAAGGCCTGCTCCAGAAGTTGAGTTCGGCGCAGGAAGCGGCTGCACCTTTCAGCCATCTGCCCATTTTCCAAGGCCGGTTGTGTGGCCTTGATGTGGTAATTGTGCGCTGCGGCATCGGCAAGGTGAACGCCGCCCTGGCCACCCAGTACACCTTGGATCATTTCAAACCGAGGCTGATCCTAAACTATGGGTTGGCTGGATCTTTGGACCCAACCCTGCATATTGGTGACATCGTAGCTGTCACCGGGTCGGTGCAGCACGATCTTGACGCCCGCGGCTTCGGTTTCGATCGAGGAGTGATCCCCCGGCTTGGCCCCAGCCTGATCCCGGTTGAGCGGCGCTTCGTTGACCTTACGGTTCAGACAGCCGAAGACACGGTCGGTCCCGGCCGTGTGCGCTCAGGATTGGCAGCAACTGGTGACCTTTTTGTGGATTCCCAAGGGCAGAAGGACGAAATCCTCCGTTTCTTCCCGGACGCTATCTGCTGTGATATGGAAGTCGCGGCCATCGCCCAGGTGGCCTCGCTGAACGGCAGGCCGTACATGAGCCTGAAGGTCATCTCCGATGCCGCCGATGATCAGGCCGGAAGCGATATCTACCTGACCATGGACGAGATGGTCGCGAGGTTGAGTGCAGTAGTTGAGAACCTGTTGATAAGCCTAAGCGCCGCTCTCTGACTGCTCAGCGTGGCGCCATTCCCAGAACTTCAGGATGGCTTGGCAGAGAGCGTCTGCCACGGCACTGCGGAATTGGGGATCCCCCAACTTGGCCAGATCCTGCGCGTTCGACATGAAGCCCACTTCCACTAACACGACTGGAGGCCGGGCCTTGAGCAGGAGCAGGGTGCTGCGGGGGATGGGCGTTCGCTCGTTGAGCACCTGCACTTTTTCCAGCTCTTCCAGGACAAGCTGGGCGTAGATCTGGCCCAGGTAGCTGTCCTTCATAAAGAAGACGATTGCCCCCGACTCTGATATATCCTTTGCGGCGTTGGCATGAACACTCAGACCGAGCTGCGCCTGGTTCATGAGCTTGAAACGGCCCAGAAGATCTCTGCGGTGCCGCGTGCCCTCGCTGACCAGATGGCTCACATCTCTGTCAGAATCGCGAGTGAGCCCGACTTGTAGTCCGCTGCTCTGCAGGATTTCCGCCATCTGGAGGACAATATCCAGCACAAAATCCTTCTCGTAGATTTCGCCGGCCCCTACGGCGCCCGAGTCGATACCGCCGTGTCCCGGGTCGAGCATGATGTCGTATACGATCTCCTGGTGCATCAGACTTAAGGCGTGTATCCCAAGGGGATAGCGCCAGCCCAGCGCCAGGAGAACGACCAAACCGGCTGCACCAAGCAGCAGCCACCCCAAACCCCTGGGGATGATCAGAATGTAAAGTCGGGACATGTGTTTGGGGCCCCCTTTCCCTCCCATGTATATTCCACTCGGGGTTGCCCTAAGCAGAGCATAAATCCTGGAGAGGAGGAGAAAGAGATGCGGAAAGTGTTGTTACTGGTTCTTGTTGCGGTCCTGATGGCCACGGGCGTGACGTCTGCCGCCAAACTCCCCGCCGAAATCCTGGAGGGGGCCGCAGATGTCCTGATGGAAATGACCCAGCAGCCCGATTCTGAACAGTTCCAGAACATGGTGCGTAACGCCTACGGGATAGCTATCTTCCCTTCGGTTGTGAAGGCCGGTTTGGGCATCGGCGGGCGCTATGGGGAAGGTGTGGTGCTCAAGCGCGACCGCGACACGGGAGAGTGGTACGGCCCATACTTTGTGGAAATGGTCGGGGTCTCGTACGGGCTGCAGATCGGCGTCCAGAGCACAGCCTTAGTCTTGGTGGTGGCCACTGAGGAAGGTATCAAGACTCTGCAGGAAGGGCGGATCACCCTGGGCGGCAACATCTCTATGGCCGCCGGTCCGGTGGGACGCTCGGCCGAAGCGGGCACCGATATCCAGCTCAAGGCTTCCATGTACAGCTACTCCATCAGCAGAGGAGTCTTTGCCGGTGCTTCCCTGGAAGGGTCAAGCATCAACAACAATGAAAGCGCCAACAAACTCTACTGGGGTGAAGAGCTGACTCCAAGTCAGATGCTGTCCAAAGAAGCCAAAGGTGAAAGCATTCAGGTACTCCTCAACACCCTCGCAAGCATAACCGAATAAGAAGAACAGTAAGAAGTGCTGTGAAGCGAAACGGGAACCAGGATTTTTCCTCGGTTCCCGTTTTTTTGCCCTTACTTCTTCTGCATTTTCGCCCAGGAGTCTTTCAGCGACACCGTGCGGTTGAAAACCAACCTATCTGGGGTCGAATCTAGATCCACACAGAAGTAACCAAGCCTCTCAAACTGGAACTTATCTCCCGGTCTAACTTCCCTCATGTTCAGTTCCACCCGGGCGTCCTGGACGACCTCAAGGGAATTGGGGTTGAGGTTCTCCATGAAATCGCCTTCGTTCGGGTCTTCTTTGGTAAACAGCTGATCGTACAGGCGCACTTCGGCAGGCAGCGAATGCTCCGCCGCGACCCAGTGCAGCGTTGCCTTGACCTTGCGTCCGTCCGGAGCAGAACCACCTTTAGTCTCGGGGTCGTACACGGCCCGCAGCTCAACTACGCTGCCGTCAGCACCATAGACCACATCTGTGCACTTGATGAAGTAGGCGAAACGCAGCCTAACCTCGCGACCGGGTGCCAAGCGGAAGAAGCCCTTGGGCGGATCGAGCATGAAATCGTCCCGTTCGATGTAGATCTCTCGGGCGAAGGGAACCAAGCGAGTGCCCGCTGCGGGATCGTTGGGATTGTTCACTGCCTCCAGGTACTCTATCTGGCCCTCAGGGTAGTTCTCAATGACCACCTTCAGCGGCCGCAGCACGGCCATGGTGCGCGGCGCGGTATTGTTTAGATCCTCACGCAGGCAGTGCTCTAGAAGGCTGTAGTCCACCACGCTGTTCGCCTTGGCCACGCCGATACGCTCACAGAAATCCCGGATGGCTGCTGGGGTGAAACCACGGCGGCGCAGGCCCGCAAGGGTAGGCATGCGGGGATCGTCCCAACCGCTGACAATACCCTGCTGGACCAGCTGCAGGAGCTTGCGCTTGCTCATCATGGTGCAGCTCAAATTGAGACGGGCAAACTCGATCTGCTGGGGATGGGGTTTCGGGAAAACCTGTTCCAGAATCCACTCATAAAGCGGGCGGTTGTTCTCAAACTCCAGGGTACAGATGGAGTGTGTGATCCCCTCGATGGCGTCAGACAGGCAGTGCGTAAAGTCATACATGGGATAGATGCACCACTTGTCGCCCGTGCGGTGGTGAGGCACCTTCTTGATCCGGTAGATCACCGGATCGCGCATGACCACGTTGGGAGAAGACATGTCGATCTTGGCTCTCAGCACATGGCTGCCCTCTTCGAACTCGCCGTTCTTCATACGCTCAAAGAGCTCCAGGTTCTCTTCGACGGAGCGGTTGCGGTAGGGGCTGTCCTTACCCGGTTCGGTAAGGGTGCCGCGGTACTCCCTGATCTCGTCGGCACTGAGCTCGCAAACATAGGCTTTTCCCTGCTTGATCAGCTCCACTGCGAATTCATAGAGCTGTTCGAAATAGTCGGAAGCGAAGTAGAGGTGTTCGCCCCAATCGAAACCAAGCCAGCGCACATCCTCCATAATGCTCTCGATGTACTCCACATCTTCTTTCTCGGGGTTGGTATCATCGAAGCGCAGGTGGCAGCGTCCGCCGTAGTCTTTGGCCAGTCCGAAGTTCAGGCAGATGGACTTGGCGTGACCGATGTGCAGGTAGCCGTTGGGCTCAGGCGGGAACCTGGTGACGATCCCCTTGTGCTTACCTTCAGCCAGGTCTTGATCTATGATCGCACGGATGAAGTTGCTTGGAGTAGTGGCGTTCACGTCCATGGGCATATCCTCTCCTCTAGTCCTCCTTTTTTCCACTGTAACACAACTGCATTGGCTGTCAAGCGGTGGGATCCGCCGGCACGTCTTCCAAGAGGCGCTCCAGAGTTGGTTTGATCCCCCAATACTCCTTGAAAGCCATGTACTCCCGCCTGGCCTGTTCTCGATCGGCACACCCGCCCCGCAGGGCTCGGATCAGAAGGTTCTTGGGGGTGTGCTCCAGGTCTATGAACTCCATGATCTGCACGGAGTAACCCTTCGTCTCCAGGAGCTTGCCCCTGGCGGCATCGGTCAGGAGAGAAGCGGCCCTCTCCTTCATGATCCCGTGCTGCAGCAGCACTGGCTGGACACCGGTTTCCAGCTGGGCGGACACCTCATGCTGGCAGCAGGGAACGGCCAGAATCACTTCCGCCCCCCACTTCACAGCCTGTGTCAGAGCGAAATCGGTGGCAGTGTCGCAGGCGTGCAGCGAGACAACCAGGTCCACTTTCCCCTCAGATCTGAAGTCGCGGATATCGGCGCAGACAAACTCCAACTGCTTGAAGCCAAGCTTGCGGGCAGTTTCGCTGCAGAACGTTACCACATCTTCCTTGAGATCCAGGCCGGTGATCTGCACCGCCATACCTAGGTGCTCGACCAGGTAGTAGTAGAGGGCAAAGGTCAGATAAGCCCGCCCGCTGCCGAAGTCTACGACGCTGATCGGTTCTGTCCCCCGCCTGCGCAGCTGTGGCAGGCAGTCCTCTACAATCTCCAGGTACTTGTTCAACTGCCTGAACTTGTGATAGCGCTTAGCCAGCACTTGCCCCGAGCTGTTCATGATGCCGAGTTCCACCAAGAAAGGATAGGCCGTGCCTTCCTGAAGGATGTACTTCTTGGGGCGGTCGTGCTCCAGGGCTGTTTCCTCCCGGCGGCGGGATGGCGGCAAGCGCAGGACCTTGGCCGCTCCCTTTTTGCTCACAAGCACCTGGTAATCTGCATCTGCTGTGCAGAACAGCGCCTGGCGGTACTCCTCAGCCAGCAGCTTCAGGATCAGTTCCCCAGCCTCGTCGGGCATGAGGTTCTTGTGGAAGACCTTGTCAGCAGTGTGGTAGGCAGCCTGATAGTGCAAACGGCCTTTCAGTTCGACAGGCCGCAGCGCAACTCGTTCATAGGGACTGGATCTTCGGCGCCGCTTGCTCAGAGTACCAGCGAGCAGTTCACCCGCTGGCAGCAGCTGTGCGAGCAGCGCTGCCAGTTCGGCGTGCTCAGTCATGGATCATCACCCATTCGAAGCTACCATGTTTTCTATGACCGGCTGCAGGAAGTCCTGCTGATCATAGATCCACAGAAGCATAGCCAGGTTCTTATCCGCCAGATCGGTTCTGCCCAGATCCAAGAAATGGGCAGTAAACAAGAGCTGGATCAGGTAGATGATGTAGATCAGGGCAAACCCTTCCGTCTTGGTTAGGGGTGCAACGGAATCATAGGCTGCCACCAACCGCTTCAAAACATCAGGCCACTCCTGGCGCTTCTTGGGATCGTCGAAACCTTCGCTGAGGATCGCCGTGGCCAGATAGCCCAGGTCAAAGAGGCGGACGCCCAAGCGCACCCGGTCAAAGTCCAAAATCCCGACTACTTTTCCATCGCGGAAGACCAGGTTACCTGGGTGGAAATCCCTGTGTATGAGCTGTCTAGGCAGCGCTTCATACGGATTCACCAGTTCACCGCCGAGCGTTTCCTCCAGAGCATGGAGGCCGTGGCCGAACTTCACGGCGGCGTGCGCCTGAACCGAAGGCCAGGCATAACTGGCAGTTTCCTGGAACACGTCGAAAACCGGGAAGGCGTCACTGGCCTCATATTCAGCCAAGGCCAAATGCAGGCGCGCCAGAGTCTGGGCAGCTTCGTCTATGAACGACTGGGTGTAACCGCCCAGCTTGTCTCCGGGCGTACCCTCTACATAACGGTACAGAACATAGATCCCCAGCTGATACTCTGCCCAAGGCGCTCCGTCTTTGGTGAAGATCAGGGGCGAAATGGGGTGGCCTTTGTCCGTCAGCCAGTTGAGCAGTTCATACTCCTCCCAAACCCGGCTGCGCGTTGCTCTGTGTTTGAGGATGTAGGTCTCTCTCCCGAGCTGGACGCGCCATACCCCGTCCTCAAAAGGCAAGATCTCAGCCTCGGCAAACTCACAGCCCCATTTCTCCAGAAGTTCCTTCACTCCGAATCCTCCTGTCCATCCAAGTGCCGCGGCGATTCACCCGCCCGGCTGGAAAGCACAAACTCGGTATTGCGCACTATCGTATCGGCGATCTCCTTTACGGCGTTCATAATCCACATGTAGGTCTGAGTGTCCGGTTCGTAGTTGGCTTCTCCAAAGGCGTGGATCCTGCGCTGCTGCTGCAGTTTGTTCACCTGAGCGAACTGTTCCCGCACGCCCTTGGCATACACCCCGAAGGTCCGGCCTCCATTCTGGTTGATCAGGGAGAAAACCGGGACGTCGCTTGGGCCATCGGCGATGTAGATCATATTCTGGAAGGGAATGCGCCGCTCCGATCTGGGGATGTAGCTGTTAACATCGATCCCTTCCAGCTTGTTCACGCCCTTGTTTATTTCAAAGATGGCCCTGGTCTTGGTAGTGTTGTCGATCACATAGCCGATGTCCTGGATCACGATCTCCTCTTCGGCTACCTCAGGCGGCCCATCCCGCAGAAAGCCTGGTGGCAGGCGCATCTCCACGAACTCGCAGGCCCAGATCCCGTCCACATACTTGGCAATCTTGCTGCCCAGGATCATCTGGCGCAGGCCGGTGCTGACAATATAGTGTTCCACCTTGATATCATACTTACGATAAACCGGATCATCGGCCACGAAATCTTTCACAGCCAGGAAGAAATCGGGCAGGCCCGGGTAGAACTCCAGTTCGCCGCCGAGCTGCCGGAGCAGCTTGTTGTTCAGGCCCTTGAAGACGCCGGCTCGCACATATGACAGGATGTGGTTCAGATAGATGCTGTCTTCAGCCACCATCTCGTTGCCTTCCCGGCGCAGGTATTTCGGGAGGGCGTTGACTTCGCGCCAGAAACTACGCCCATCGACCTTGTAATACCTGAACAGAGGATCCTGCATATACCCGGGAATGAGCGTTTTGTCGAAGTCCCAGATGATAGCAATGGTCGTCTTGGTTACAAGCTCAGCCACCATGATGCAGACCTCCTATGAAAGCTGAACCGGGAGCTGGTGCCCCCAGCTGATCCCCTTTTCCTCAACCCTGCAGTTGTAGGCAAGCACACGCACTCCCGCCTGGCCTGCCAGCCGCAGGGCTGCGGCAAAGCGCGGATCGATGTGCACTGCAGGTCGAAACGCGCGTGCGTCCGAACGCTGTACCACAAACAGCACCGCCGCCTGGAAGGCACCCTCAGCCTGCAGTTCGGCAAGTTCCTGCAGGTGCTTTGTCCCGCGAGCCGTCACCGCGTCCGGGAACATCGCCAGGCCATCCTCCACCAAAGAACAGCTCTTTACCTCAAGGAGCAGCCGCTCTCCCCCTTCCCTCGCCAGCAGGAAGTCAAAGCGTGAACCACCGTGGGGAAACTCGGAACGCACCAGGTCCCAGGAGGCCAGCTCGGTGACGGCTTTGGCACGCAGCGCGGCAGAAACGAGCTCGTTGACGAGCGCCGATCGAAGAGACACAAGAACGGACTGAGAAGACTCCACCAAAACCGCAGACCACTTGGTTTTGCGCGCCGGGTTGTCAGCTGGGCTCAGAAAGAGCAGGGCATCAGGTACGAGCAGTTCCTGCAGACGCCCCGGATCGGCCAGATGGGCCTCCACCGTCTCGCCGCCATCTTCCAGCCGGCAGCGGACACTGAAACGATGCGGGCGCTCCAAAAAGCGCGCCCTGACCAAGGGGCCGAAGTCCAGGAACAAGCTGCTCTGCACCGGCACACCTCCCAATAGTGACTGCTAGCATACAATTCAACTTTTCGAGGCGCATTCCTGCGCATAAGAGGAGAAAGGGAATGAATTGCAGAAGAGAACCGGCGCTGAGGAGGGATGAGCATGAAGGTTGAAGTTCCCGGCAAGGTCATGCGGGCGTGCGAGATCCTAAGAGAACACGGTTACCAGGTCTACCTGGTTGGCGGTGCCATCCGTGACAGCCTCCTCGGCCTGGCCCCCACAGACTGGGACATAACCACCGATGCCGTTCCCGAACAGGTGGAGGAACTCTTTCCGGGTGCCCTGCCCACAGGCAAAAGGTTCGGAACGATGACGATCTTGATCGAAGGCGCCCCCCTCGAGATCACCACGATGCGCAGCGACGGACCCTACAGCGACCTGCGCCGCCCGGACTACATCGTTTACACCGATCGCCTGGAATTGGATCTGGCCCGCAGAGACTTCACGATCAACGCCATCGGTTGGGAACCATTCGCAGGGCGGCTGATCGATCCCTTCCAGGGCAGGAAGCATCTTAGGAAGAAACTTCTGGTTACTGTGGGCGAACCCGCTGCCCGTTTCCAGGAAGACCCCCTCCGCATGCTGCGCCTAGTGCGCTTCCAGTCCACGCTGGGGTTCAGGATCGAGAGAGCCACCGCGGCGGTCCTGCCTCAGCTTGCCCACTTGATCGACAGCGTCAGCCGGGAGAGGGTCCTTGCCGAGCTCAATAGGATGCTTCAGGGCAGAGAACTGCTCTCTGCCCTGAAGACCTTGTATGAAAGCACGTTGATGGAACAGGTCCTGCCAGAGCTCGCCGCCTGCCATGGACTTTCTGCGGGGCCGCAGCATCCTTACGACCTTCTCACCCATTCCTGCACGGCTGCCCACTTCGCCCACCCTGATCTGCCGCTGCGCTGGGCTGCGCTCCTCCACGATCTGGGCAAGCAAAACAGCCAGGGACATGAACATGCCGAGCGCAGCGCGGCCATGGCCGCCGAAGTGCTGAAACGGCTCCGGGCCAGCACCAGCCTGATCAGCAGGGTGTCAACGCTGATCGCTCACCACATGTTCAGCGTACATCCCCGCTCCTCTGATCGGGCAATCCGCAGATTCGTGGGCCAGGTCAGTGCTGAGGTGGCCTTTGATTTGATCAAACTGCGCCAAGCCGATATGGCAGGCATGGACGTCTCGCCCCGGGAGATCATCGCCTTCGGCCGGGCGATGGAAGCCAGGATCAAAGATGTCCTTGAGCAGGCCAGTGCCCTCACCATCAAGGATCTCCAGATCGACGGCGGCCAGATTATGGAACAGTTCGGCCTCCAACCAGGTCCCATCGTCGGTCAAATCCTCAGCTTCCTTTTGGACAAGGTCTGGGAGGATCCGGCGCTCAACAACCCTGAAGCACTCAAGAGGCTGGCCCAGGACTATCTCGCCTCGCTGAGAGGCGATCAGGACTGATCCTTCCCCGCGCCGCCAGGCGGATGGACAACCGTCACGTTGCGAGCCCGTCCGTTCTTCTCCAGCGAGCTCTCACCGCTCGGGTCAGGCGCCTTGATCTCAACAAACTCAACGGTGGTTCCCGGTTTGAGGTGCTTGTCCCTCTGATCGGCCGCCAAATTCGCTTTGGTGAAGAAGTAATCGCCCTTATCGGTACGGATGAAGCCGTAGTTGCCCATGTAACGCTTGATGACACCCGTCATTTTGCTGGGCGCGGAGACCGCAGGCTTTACCCGCATCCAATAGATCGGCGGAGTTTTGTTATTGCTCCGCACCTCAAAGAGGTCGGGATAGGAGCGCAGGATATCCAGCAGGTTCGTGTAGTTGTAGCTGCGGGGGTCGAAGTCTGAAAACTCCCGGCGGATAGCCTGCCCCAGATCAGCGAGAAGGAGCCAGCCATCGCTGTCTTCATCGCTGGCTTCATACGCCCGCCGCACGATATCCTCCACCGGCAGGGCGCCAGGTGATGTCTTGGTCTCTTCCTCCACGGCCGCACTGGCTGAAAACCCGAGGTTTTCCAGATAAATAAAGCGATTACAGGAACGCACCAAGATGTTCTTAGTCCCTTGGCGGCCGATTCCGCATACAAACATGCCGTGCTCCCTAAGGCGCAGTGCCAGGCTGTAATAGTCGCTGTCACTGGAGACGATACAGAAAGCGTTGACCGGGTTGCGGTTGGTGGAGACAATTTCTATCGCGTCCATGATCAGAGCTCCATCCGTAGCGTTCTGTCCATAGCGAAACTGCTGGATGGGACGTACAGGATAGCTCTGAAGTAGTTCTTTCCACCCCGCCATATGGGGTTGGGTCCAGTCTCCATAGACCCTGGTGAGTATGATCTCACCCGAACGGTTGATCTCAGCGAGAATCGGCGCCAAGAACTTGGGCGATACATTCTCGCCGTCTATCAGGACGGCAAAACGGTGTTCTGCCACAAAAACCCTCCTTTTTGGTTTGCTGCCGCTGTTGTCAGCGGACTGTAAGGGATAACATCAGTAATGGCCGAGCTGCCCCCGAGACATGGCGATCTGCTCGCAGCGCTTGTAAACTGCGCAGCCAAGCGCCAGGTGTCCCAGCCCGACCGCAAACAGCAGGGCAAGATTGACAATTCCAACTTCCATCAGGCTCTGCCCCCGCACCATGATGCTGCGCACCAGCCCCGCACCGAAGCTGCCCGGCAGTAAGCGCATCCACGCCACCTTCTCTGCAGGGAGAGCCACCAGTCCGATCAGCAGGAACTGCACAATCTGCGTGTAGCTCTCAATCCGCTGGAAGATAAGGGTCAAACCTGCGACGATAAAACCCAAACCCAGGGGCCCGAGCAGAGTACCTACCATTACGGGCAGCACAGCGGCCAGGTCGATGTGGAGTACGGTACCGGTAGTCCACATTGCCGCGGCCATGAGAAGTGCCACCATGACCATGTCAGCCAGGAAGGCGGCAAAGACACTGGCGCCCATCACCCAACCGAATCCATGCACGGACATGTAGAGCTGCTCGAGCGTGCCGGTCAGGGACTCGGTGCGGATATACTGGGCCACGTTTTGATAGGTGGTGTACAGGAAAAACCAAAGCACATAGCCGACCACCAGATCTTCCGCCGTGTTCCCCTCCAGCCACGCAGGACCGCTCAATCCCCGATATCCCCAAAAGATGAGCAGGAATACGAAGTAAACGGTGAGCATGCCGCCCATGCTGTTGACCAAGTAGCGCCGGAAGTAGATGTACTGCTTCTTCAAAAAGGCTCTAAACAGCACCAGCTTGCTGCGCACGGCGGGCACCCCTTTCCAGGATCTCAAGAAAGACGCGCTCGAAGTTATTCTGCTCCTGGTCGATGGTATGGATCTCCGTATTGTGCTCGGACAATACGCTGAAGATCCGGTAGAGAACCTGTGAATCCTCGAGCCGTACGCTGATAACCCACCTATCCGGTTGTTCGGGTTGGACAGCAACACCGGGAAGTGCAGCCAACGCCTGCTGCTGTTCCGGAGAGAGCTGCCCGGTGACGATCCTGTACACCTTCGCTTGAAAGAGGTTCATCAGGTTGTCCACGCTGTCATCGGCGACGATCCGCCCCTGGTTGACAATGATCACCCGCTGACAGGTATCCTGAACCACGTTCATATCATGGGTGGTCAGAAGGACAGTACGTTCCTGTTCAGCAGCGATGCGCTTGAGCAGCTCCCGTATCTCGTAGGATGCCTGGACATCCAAGCCCAGGGTGGGCTCGTCGAGGAGAACAACGTTAGTTCCAGCCAACAGGGCCACGGCGGTAGCCAGTTTCTGCTGCATGCCCCGGGACAGTTTCCTGGCCTCGGTATTCGCCTTTTCCTCCAGCTTGAAGATTTCGAGGTAGTAGCTGATCTCGGGCCTCAAGGTCCGTGGGTCCCTGCCCTTAAGGGCAGCAAATAACTCCAAATTCTCCCGACAGGTCAGCCGCCAGTAGATGTTGCGGTTTCCCTCCAGGACGGCGCTGACCTCCCTCAGGGCTTCAGTCCGCCGGTTGATCATATCCTTTCCGTTGATGGAGATGCGACCACCATCAGGTTTGATCAGCCCGCACATCATCTTCACGGTGGTGGTCTTTCCTGCGCCGTTAGGGCCTAGGAGCCCCACCAGCTGACCCTCAGGCACCTCAAAGCTGATGCCGTCCACGGCCTTTACTCCAGGCGCACCTCGGCGTCCGGGATAGGTCTTAGTCAGTCACTCGACGCGGATCATGTTCCTCCTCCGTCCGTTCGAGCTTCTGGGGGATCGTCCCCGGGCCCAGTTCGGCCTGGAGAACACCCAAACCACAAAAGCAAGCAGGATCAGCAGACAGAAAGCAGCGATCAACGCAGTCACACCTCGCTCGTTTTGTGACAGCCATCACTTTGTTCTGTCTGCTATCCTATATCCTGAACCTGGAAATGCCCTCCGGCTCAGGTCTGAACCTGCTACATCCGCGGTCTCACTACCTGATCACTGGTCCCGCTGCCCGAACCTCGAGAGCAAGGCCAGCGTACTTAGCCTGGAAATTGTCCTGGAATGCCTTGGCCAGCTCTCGCGCTTTGGCGTCGTACGCCTCCGCATCGGCCCAAGTTTTCTTGGGATCAAGCAGCTCGCTCGGCACATCCGGGCAGCTCAGAGGCACTTTGAAGCCGAAGACTGGATCTAGGCGCACGGGCACATCGTCGAGTTCGCCAGACAGGGCTGCCGTGACCATACGCCTGGTATACTTTAGGGACATGCGCTGTCCAACCCCATAGGGGCCGCCGGACCAGCCGGTGTT
>DURQ01000002.1 GCA_012840725.1 Bacillota bacterium | reverse complement strand
GAGCAAGGCACGCCAACCCAAGGTGGATCAGCCTTAGACGGCCAAGTGGATCACTCTTACGCAAGCGCGAGTGGATCACTTTTAGACGGCCAGTGGATCAGATTTATGTTGACGATCGCAGATGGTGGCTGTTCCTTGGTGAGGTCGAGTTGCCTGGCAGACCTTACTGCCGTTGAACCAAACCTCGACTTCATCCATGTCGAAAGGGTCAAACCTCAAGTCTACGTGCTTGCCGACGAAGTCGGGGCACACATCGAACAGCAGGCCATTGAGCTTTGCGCAGCCAGTCTTTTCTACCTTACGAGTTTCTTCCCACAAGAAGGCTTCCCTTAGCTCCTCGAAGGAAGTGATCCTCGACGCTGACAGTGAAGCGAGGCGCAGATACATACTGGTCCGCAATCCCGAGGAGGCCAAGCGTGACGCTCTCAAGCGGGAAAAGATCGTCAAGGAGGTCGAGCGCCGGCTTGAGGAACTCAAGCAGCTGGACGGCCAGCCTCAGCGCAAGGCGGCCTGCGCCCTTCGATCCCACAGTGTCTACGGCAGGTGCATCCGACCGACCAAGACCGGGAAGCTGATGCTGGACAAAGCCAAGATCCGAACAGAAGCCCAGTTTGACGGCAAGTTCTTCGTCAGCACATCATGCTTCGGGCTGTCTGCAGAAGATGTGGTTTTCGGTTACAAGCAGTTATCTGAGACCGAGCGTGTTTTCAGGGACATGAAGCACCTGATCGACATCCGCCCAGTGCGTCACCGCCTTCCCGACCGCATAAAGGCGCACGTACTGCTGTGCTGGCTGGGGATGCTTCTGATCCTGGTTGCCGAGCAGGAAACCGACCATCGCTGTACAATGGCGATCTGAAGTCAGGACGAAAATTAGGTCAACCAATCAAAAAGCCGATACCCATCGCGGTATCGGCTTCAAATGCTCTGTTTTTAAGTATAAAAATGGTGGGCCATCGGGGATTCGAACCCAGGACACCCTGATTAAGAGTCAGGTGCTCTACCAGCTGAGCTAATGGCCCACATCGCAAGTTTGATTATAACGCCCCGCGGCATACGTGTCAAGATGGAAAGTGCATGCGCGCGGCGGCCGTGGTGGCTCAAAAGCCGACCACGTTGCTGAGGGCATGGATCAGCATCCACGGCCAAAGCATCCCCGTTCGATAGGTTCCATATGCCATCAAGCTTCCAAACAGTGCGGTGCTCGCCACGCTGCTCAAAGCCAAGGGTACGGTGGGGTAAACACGAAAAACGAAATCCGGAACGTGCAGGAGAGCGAACAAGCACACGGATATACCGATACCCCAGACTGGGCTTTTGGTGAGGCTTGTGAAGAGCGGCTGCATTACCCCGCGGAAAAAGAACTCTTCCTGGAATCCCGCGTACAGGATCGCGTACAGAAGAAAAACCCAGCGTTCCGCAGTCAGGCCGGTGAAAAGGAAGGCGGCCGTGTAGATAACCAGGAACGGGAGTGCAGGTTTCAGGTGGCCTCCAAAAAGGCCGAACTCGCCCCATTTGACGCCTACTAGACGCAGAACTAGAGCTGGGATGCCCACATAAAACGGCAGGCTGCGCACGATGTTTGCCGCCATGTACCCCCCTGGGAACTCATCGAAGAGCTCATGCCAAAAGGCCCATCCCGGGATAAAGGAAAATAAAGGAGTGCCGGGCATGAACCCCTGCCTCTGCAGCCTGTCCACAATTGAGCCAAAGATGAACAAGTATACCACGATGATGAGCACCGCACCATGTTTGGCTCGCCTTGGCGGGCATCTCTGGGCAGAGAGTCGATCGCCCATGCGCCTAGCGGAGAGGAAGTAGATCAGCCCCAAAGCCAGTCCATAGATGAGGATGCCCACAAAGCCCGAACGCAGGCCATTGATAAAGCTGCCGCCGTAGGAAGTGTTCGACCATACTTTTGCAGCCAAAAACAGCAGCGCAAAGATGATCGGGACTGGATGACTCACTAATTGCCGGTAGAAAGCCATCAACCTTTTCACAAAGACAACCCCCTTTTGGTGCTGGAGTCATCACCCAGCCAAGTACAGTGCCTCTACTAAAGCCGCTCCGAAAAGACACAGCAGTGCCAGAAGGCCCAGTACCTTTTCTGTGCCGGAAAACGTTAGGGAGCGCAGCGCATGCTTCTCCGCCCATTCTTTGGCCGGAAAACTGTTTGCCACGAGAAGTGACTTCGTGAGAGTCATTGCGCAGAACAGGGCGTAGGCAGTTGTCTCCCACAGGCCAATCCGCAGGTACTGCATGTTTGCTGCAGCAACACTGGAAAAGGGGACTTCAAAGCCATTGGTCCCAGCCAGCCAACCAATCGCCCCTCCCTGCACGAGGAGCACCAGCAGGCCGGGAGTGACCGAACCGAAACGCACGAAGAGGTTGCCCGCACCGATAAACAGCATCACTACAGCATTCCTTGCAGTGATGTACCCCATGGTGGCTGCAACTCCGCCAACCGCTGCGCTTGACGGGGCCACCGCCTGCACATTATCCCAAGCGCTGGGCTTGGCCAAGTATCCTACCGCGAAAAACGCCCAGAGCACACCTTGGAGAAGGAACCAGATGATGATGGTTCTCTTCACCGCGCCAACCTTGTACAGACTGCTGAACATGCCCACACTCCTTCAATTCTTGGTTCTATTGCGTCCCCTGCCGCCAAAAGGATTTGACGATGCCGATGCTCCAGTTGTCCACATCCTGCAGGCTCAGGTTCTTGCTGTAACGAGCCCGGACTTTTATCCCTATCGGTGTCTGAAAGGTCATGCCCACACCGGGCTTGTGCGGTGCCCGCGGTCCATGGGTCCTCCAACTCCTATGGCGAATTTGTGGCAGAAATATCAATCACCGCAAGCCCTTCGACGCAAGTTCGCGATTACCTCTTATTTCTCTAACTATCTTGGTGGAGTTTCTTCGGCGGCAAGCGCCCGCGATCCGCTTCGTTTTGGCCCAAACAGAAAACAGCCCGAAACCGCTTTTCCATAAGCGTTTCGGGTTGCTTTTTGTCTGTCACCGCAGAGGGCGTCAGATCTTCACAAGCCCGCGGAAGCCTCGGGAGCTGTAGAAGGAACCGGCCGAGTTATGGTAGATAAACACCCTGCCGTAGCGGAAGTCTCCAAAGATCGCCCCGCCGAGCTTTCTGACGTCATCAGGCGTCTTCAGCCAGCTGGAGGTCTTGGTGTCGAAGGGGCCGAGCTTCTGCAGGGCGCGGTACTGCTCTTCATCGAGGAGCTCGATACCCATCTCCGCGGCCATGTCCAGTGCATTCCCCTGAGGGAAGACCTTTTTCTTCTCCCGATCAACCTGGCCTGCCCGGTCGTAGCAGGTATTGCGCCGGCCTGCGGGAGTCTCGGGCGAGCAGTCGCAGAAAATGATGCTCCCCTCTGCATCCCGCCCTATCACATCCGGTTTTCCTCCGGTAGTCTCCATGGCCTGAAGCACGGCAAGTTTTTCTGGTCTTTCCTCCAGGCGCTTCTGTACCTCCTCCCACGTTATGCCGGGGTGGCGGTGCATGTTGCTTTCAAAACGCTCCTGCAGCGCGGCCAGCAGTTCACGTGACACTGTCATCACTCCAGTTTCACGGCAGTACCGGAGGTAGACACCATGAGCATGCCGTTTCTTTCGCCCAGTACTTCATAGTCAATGTCCACACCGACCACCGCATTGGCGCCGAGGCGGGCAGCGCGATCGCACATCTCACGGATAGCGGCTTCCCGCGCCTTGATCAGCTGATCTTCGTACTCAGAGCTGCGGCCGCCGATCACATCCCGGATGCCGGCCATGAAATCACGGAAGATGTTTGCTCCCATGATCACCTCTCCAGCCACCACTCCGCAGTACTCGGTGATCCGCCTGCCTTCCACATTGGGCGTGGTTGTTACGATCATCCAAAAGGCCTCCTCTTGTTGGGTACTTCCCCGCCAGGAAGATCCTTCCTGGCGTGAGACTGGGCTGCTCTGCGGCAGCCCAGTTCTGATTTGGCGTGTTCTGTTTCTTGTCTACTGGAGGATCACGATGCGGCCGCCCTGAGGCTCCTCAAGCTGCGGCTGCTCCTGGATGTACTCGACCATAACGTCTTTGAGCATGATGCCTGTTTCCGCAACCACGCTGGCGTTCAGGAAGGTCTCGTAGCCATCGCCGCCCGCAGCCAGGAAGTCGTTGGTAGCCACCGTGTATTTCTTGCTGGCGACGATCCGCTCGCCGTTCACTTTGACGTTAAGCACCCTGCCGCCGGGCTCAGCCTTGGGATCTACTTCGAAGGTGATCCCGGAGACCTGGAGGAACCCGCCGTTCTGCTCGGGCAGAAGCCGCACGGAATGCTCCAGCGCCTCAATGATGTCCATGCCCAGCATCTCCACGACGACTAGGGAGTTATCGAAGGGCAGAACCGTGTAGATGTCTTGTATCTTTACTTCTCCAGGGTTGATGCTGGCCCTGATGCCGCCGCCGTTGGTGACGGCGATGTCACTGCCTGTCGCGGCCCGCATAATATCGGCCACCAGGTTGCCCAGGTTAGTCTCGGAGGTACGGACCGAAGCACGTTCACCGTCCCAGGTCACGCTGGTGCGCCCGATCACCGCATCCAGGCGCTTCTGAACCTGATCGTTCCAGTAGTCTACCTCGGCCTGGATCTTCGGATTCTTAGGAATATCCGCAGTCACTGGGATCAGGAAGCCGTTGTACTTGACAATCTGTCCGTCTTCCACATCCAAGACGATGAATCCCAGGTTATTGGCATACTCGCCCGTCTGCGCGATGATCACTCCATTAACATCCTCCACGGACCACAGCACAGTGTGGCTGTGCCCGCCTACGATGACATCGAGCTCGGGAACGGCCATCGCCAGCTCTACATCTTTGTCATAGCCAATGTGGGTCAAAGCGATCAGGACATCGACTTTCGGGCGAATCCTCTCAACCAGAATCTTGGCAGTGGAAATGGGATCATGGAAGACGAGGCCGACCACATTCTTGGGGTGAGTCGAAATCGGAGTCTCCTCTGAAACCAGCCCGATGATGCCGACCTTGATGCCGTTTACTTCCTGGATCACAGCGCTGGCACCCGTAAGGGGAGAACCATCCTCCCGGGTGACGTTAGCAACCAGGACGGGGAACTTGGCATCGCGAATACGCTCGGCAAGCACTTCCTGCCCGTAGTTGAAGTCGTGGTTGCCGAGTACGAAGGCGCTGTAGCCCATTTGGTTCATCACTCTGATGGAGGCCACCCCACCGAACAGGTTGTCCACATTGGTTCCGTGGGTGGAATCACCGGCATCCAAAAGGAGAACCTTTTCTTTACCGTAGAGTTTCCTGATGTCGTCCACCAGAGTAGCCAAACGTACCCTGCCGCCCTGTTCCTGCTCTGCATCTGCTGGAATATGAGATTCCAGGCGGGAGTGCACATCGTTGGTGTGCAGGATGACGAGCTCCGCGGCCCAGAGCTGCATGCTGGCTGTCAGCAGTACAGCCAGAACAAGAACAAGTACCAGCCTCGACTTACTGATTCTGCTCATCGGATTACCTCCAAATAATTGTATTTTGGTCTTCTAATTCTCCTTTGGCGCCGTCAACCCTCCAGTATCCCGCAGTCCAAAGCCAAAATTAACCTGGGCAAACAGGACAATGGCGCATTTCTGTGGAATGCGTAAGATGACGCTCTCCAGAAAGGATGGAGGAAAATGCGCAAGCTAGCCATCGCTGTTACAGTGCTCCTGCTGCTTGCCGTGGCGGGCCTTATGCTGGCCAGTGTGGGGATTATCCCCGTTCCTTTCGCCCAGCGCAGACTGGGTGAAAGCCGAGCTCAGATGCCCTTTACCCCGTACACGCTGCGCCAGACAAGCGAGCATACGGCGGAAATAAGGCCCAAGCTCTACGTGAATACGCCCTGCGGCAGCATTGAGGTCAAAGGGGCCGAGGTAGAAAGTATTCAGATCACCATGCTGGTGGAAACGAGCACGGGTTCGGTACAGCGCTCCCAGGAACTGCTGGACAAGGTTTCCCTCGACATAAACACTACTGGCGGCGAAACCCGCTTGGTTGTGCGCATGCCCAAGCTCGAGAGCAATGAGAACGCCCGAGCCGATCTGGCCATCTTGGTTCCTTCCGCCACCAACCTGGAACTGCGGACTAGTTTGGGCACGGTGCAGATCAGCGGCATAGAGGGTGATCTCGAAGCCAAGACCAGCCTGGGCGACATCATCGTTGAGGGCTTCACAGGTACCGCCACCCTGCAGACCTCCTTGGGAAACGTTCAAGTCAGCGACTCCCGCTTTACCGATAGACTCAAAGCCGTCTCTGATCTGGGCGATGTAAGCCTGTCAGCCAGTCTAGCCCGGAGCAATATCCTTGAGGCGCGCCTTGGGGATCTGCGCCTGCATGTTTTACCAGAGGAATCATACGTATTAGAAGGAAAAGTCGAACTGGGAGGTATATATGTAGGGGTTCCCTTTGAGGGACAGCAGTCGGACAAGAGCATCAAGGGCACCATCGGCCAAGGTGACCAGCGCGGCTCTATCTCAGCAAGCGTGTCGCTGGGTGCGTTAAGGATATCAAAATAATGGAATGGGGGAGATTGATGTGACCAATTATTGGCTGCCCTTCGTTGTCATCTGGATGCCCATTATCCTCGCAGCCCTGGGAGTTATCCTGGTCATTACCCTGCGCTGGTTCAGCTACCGAGAACGCATGGCTATCCTGGCCAGGGGTGGCGCTCCCGAAATCGTCAAGAGCCCTGAGGAAAAGAGCAAGTCCCTCCTGGCATCGGGCTTGATCGTTGGCCTTGTGGGCCTTGCCATCACCATCGCCCTCCTCACCGTGGGGATCGGTATGTGGCTGCTCTTCGGGCTGTTGCCGCTGTTTATCGGGTTGGCTCTAGTACTCGCCGCCTTGGTGCTGCGGCCGGCAAAGGCTAAGGAAGAGAAGCCTGCCAGGGCTCCAAAAGCGGAGAAGACGGCGGAAACCTGGACCCAGGAAGCGGTCGTGGTGAAGGACGAGGAGCCGGAGGAAGAAGCCGGGGAAGAAACCGAAGAAACAGAGGAAGTCTTGGAACCGGAAAATGACGCAGAAAACTCTGTGCCCTTCTAAGCTAAAGGAGGTGCAGCCTCCCAGCTGCACCTCCTCTTTTATCTCTTGGTTTCCGCATAGAGCTCAGCGGTATCCACTGCCTGGGCCGCCACCAAGGCGACCGCAATGTCTCCGACGAAGCGGGGATCAGACACGATGGTGAAGTCCAAGCCGCACCGCTGCGCCTCAACGATCAGCGGCATGGCCGTGGTCCTGGCTTTCTGGTGGATAAGCAGCTCCACGGCGCGCCGATCCTTCAGGGCCTGTGTCATGACCTTGAGCCCCTCTTTGGTCCGCAGCTGGTCGAAGGTCACTGCTTGGATAACCCTCTCCCGGAAAGAACCCAGGTAGCGCCGCTTTTCATCGGGTTTCAGTTCTGGTGTGCCGTAGATACCGGCTGCTATGGTGTTTTTCAGCTCGTCTTTGTCGTTGAGACGCCTCAATAGCTACCCCTCCGGCGCGAAAAGACACCTCAAACCTGGGGTGCCTGCGCTGATCATGGTGCCGGGAGAGGGACTCGAACCCTCACGAGCTCAAAAGCCCAACGGATTTTAAGTCCGTAGCGTCTGCCATTCCGCCACCCCGGCTCATTTACAGACAACATTATACGCTATCCCAAAGCCCCCGTCAAGGCAGGCCGAGCCCGGCATAGAGCAGGTCCCAGGCGCTGACATAGATCTCCGTGAAGCCCGATAATTCCGCGGCCTGGATCAAAATGGCCGCGCCAGTAACGATCACATCCTCCCTGCCAGGCTGCAGAGTGGGCAGCTTCCTTCGCTCCTCAAGGGTTAGTCGGCCCAGCCGGGCATAGGCCTTTCTCAAATCCTCCAGGGATAGGGCGGATCCCGTCACTTTTTCGTCGCTGTACTCTTCCATATTCTGAATGATCGCGGCCAGGCTGGTGGCCGTGCCGCCCACGCCGATCAGCGTCTTCGGCCGGTAGGCCATGGTCTTTTCAGCCAAGGGGGCCAGCAGCCGCCTGATATCCTCTTCCATGGCCAGCTGTTCCTCTGGCCGAAGCGGGTGCGCAGTGATAAACCTTTCCAGCATGCGCACGGCCCCTACCTGGCAGCTTCCTCCGCCCAGAAGCTCTCCGCTGCTCAGGCCGGTGTAGATCTCGGTGCTTCCTCCCCCCACATCGATCACGCTGATGGGTTCGGGCAGCCCGATAGGGCGCACTGACCAGGCAGCCCCGGCAAAAGAAAGTTGCGCTTCCTCAGGCCCAGAGAGGATCTCCACGGGAAAACCCAAGCGCTCCTCCGCGAGCTGGGCGAACTCCCGCCCGTTGCTCGCGTCCCGAACCGCGCTGGTGGCAAAGGCCCTCACGGGAACGCCCACCGGGACCAGGGCCGCGAGCTCCTGGAGAGCCTTGAGGGTGCGCTCCACCGCTTCCGGGTTCAGGCGCCCGGCCGCATCCACTCCCTGGCCGAGGCGCACGATGCGTATCTCTCTGCGCAGCGGTTCCACTCCCTGCGGTGTGCGTCTGGCCACAAGCAGCCGCACCGAATTGGTTCCCACATCCATAACTGCTCTCATTGCTCGAACTCCCTGCATTCAGCGTCTGGACAAAACCATGGTTTCTGCAGAAGCTCCAGGGTTTCTGCACCGATCACGTTGTGGCCGCGGGCAAGGTAATCTGCGGCGTGGCAGTGCAGGCACTTCACGCCATGCTGGCTGCGGATGCCGCCCACTCCGCTGCGGGCCAAAACCTGGTAGCGATCGGGATATTCCTCTTTCAAGCGCCGCTGCACATCTCGGTGGATCAGCGCCAGCCGCTCCTGGGCGTATGACTCGTGGTTCTCCGCTACCGCGGCTGCAAAGCCTTGGTCTTCAGCCAGGCGCTCCTCAAACTGGGCAATCAGGCCCCGGCTTTCCAGCGCGGCGATTTCCCGGCACAGATACGGGCAGGTCAGCCAGTAGACAGTCGGGAAAACTTCCAGGTCGGAACCGAGGGCAGAAACCGGCCGGTTGACGATCACCTGCGGATAGCCCCACCGGCAGTGAGTCCGCACCTCGAGCACACCCCGGGGCTCACGGCCGATCTGCTGCTTGATCACATTGAGAACCGCCCTGCTGGGCTTGGTGTTTTTCAGACGATCACATCCTCAGACAAAAGCACCCCCGTGTGGAGGTGCTTGTATTCGATTCAAAAAGGTCTAACGCTCTATTTTACCTCGCGCCCCGGCCTCCCCGCTTTGAATCTTGGCTTTTCTTCAGTGCTGACAGCCTCTCGTCGCTATCTCTCAGGAACCGCATCAAGCGTTCTTCGAAGTCGACGGAGTTGTTGGCTCTCCTGCGGCCGCGGCGGTCCCGGTCACGAGCTGGTGTGGGGTTAGCCTGCTTGATGGAGAGTCCAATCTTGCCGTCGCTCACATTAATGACTTTGACCTTAACGATGTCGTTTTCGTTGAGATAGTCCTTAATGTCCTTTACGTAGGCATCAGCTACTTCAGAAATGTGGACCAAACCGGTTTGTC